>CAWUIX010000241.1:0-4785 GCA_963922395.1 uncultured Rhodobacterales bacterium
CAAATTGCCAGAGCTTCACGAAGATCACACAACCCGGCGCCGAGCTTGGCGTATGGCTCGTCCCGGGCGGGTTCCGAACATAGGTGCCCGGCGGGTAGTCCCCGTGTTCGTCCTGAAAGACCCCGTCCAGCACGATAAACTCCTCGCCGCCGCCATGGGTGTGGGCCAAGAATGCGCTTTCAGGCGCATAACGGACGATGGAGGTTGCCCGCGCAACTTCTTCGCCGATCCGATCCAGGGGACGTCTTTCGACACCGGGCATCGGCGACGCCGTCCAGGGCATGTCTTCGCTCTGCACCAGAACGCGCTCATCAAACTCTGCATTGATCCGCATCGGTTCCTCCAAACTCTGTTGCCCGAAAGCTAGGAGGGGTCGTCTATCCCGACAAGATGTGCGGCGCGCCTGTGCATCTCTCAACAGCTCTATGCACATCGGGCGGAATTGACGATCACGATCCTGCCGCCACGTTGATCCACCAAGCAAGACAGGAAAGGACCCCGACGATGGGTGTCATGATCGAAGGCAAGTTCTACGCGGAGGACCCGGGACCGGACACCCAGGCCGATGGGGAGTTCCGGCGCCAGCGCGCGAACATTCGGAACTGGATTACATCGGACGGGCCGTTCACACCTGATATCGCTCGATATCACGTCTACGCGGCTTGGAACTGCCCCTGGGCGCACCGTGTCCTGCTTGTGCGCGCCGTGAAAGGCCTTGATCTTTCAGTCTCCTACGCGAAGCCCCGACGGACGCCCGACGGCTGGGTCTATGACAAGGAAGGCGAATACGCCGATCCCCTCATGGGCGTTTCGGCCCTGCACGAAGCTTACGCCCGGTCCGACCCTCCCTACACTGGCAGGCTGACGGTGCCGTTGCTTTGGGACCGTGAAACGGATCGGGCGGTGTCGAACGAAAGCGCAGACATCGTGCGGATGCTCGCAAGAGAATTCCCGGGTGGGCCTGATCTGTCGCCCGTCGAACTGGAACCCCAGATCGATCGCTGGAACGAGCTGATTTACCGCACCGTCAACAACGGGGTCTACCGTGCGGGGTTTGCGCGCACGCAAGAAGCTTATGATCGCGCGGTTGTGGAAGTGTTCGAGACGCTGGATCTGATCGAAGACCATCTCAAATCGCGCCAATGGCTCCTTGGCGACACTCTCACAGAGGCGGATCTGCGCCTCTTCCCGACACTCGCCCGCTTTGACGTCGCCTATCACTATGCCTTCAAGTGCAACATCCGCAGGCTCGTCGATTACCCAAATCTCTGGGACTACGCCCGCCGCCTCTATCATCTGCCGGGTGTGGCCGAAACGGTGCGCTTTGACGTCTACAAACAAGGGTACTTCTCGCCATCGGAACTTCGAAACCCACTTGGGATTGTCCCGGCGGGCCCAGCTGTGGACTGGTCCCTTCCGGAGTGATCTGTCGCTCAGACCAGCGCCTTTGACTTGACCCCCGGCGGCCATCGCCGCACAACACGACGATGCTCGCCTACGTGATCCGCCGCGTGTTCCAGTCGATCCTCGTCCTTTTGGTCGTGGGATTGGTCGCCTTTTCGATGTTCCGCTTCGTCGGCGACCCGATCGACAACATGCTCGGTCAGGAGCGCACGCAAGCAGATATTGAACGTCTCCGGACCCAGCTCGGCCTCGATCAGCCATTCCCGGTGCAGTACTGGCGGTTCCTCGAAGGTGCAGTGCAAGGGAACTTCGGCGTCAGTTACCGTCAGGGTCGCCCGGTCGCGGAAATCATTGCCGAACGGGCGCCCGCAACACTCGAACTGGCCGCAGTATCGGGCTTTTTGGCAATTGCGTTCGGCATTGCTTTGGGGGTCTTCACCGCCATCCGACGAGACGGGATAGCCTCGAACATCATTATGACGGTATCCCTGATCGGGGTCAGTTTGCCCACGTTCCTCATAGGCATCTTACTGATCTACGTCTTCTCCGTAGAACTCGACATGCTGCCTTCATTCGGACGGGGTGAGACCGTCGATCTTGGCGGGTGGACCACCGGGTTCCTGACCGAGAGTGGGTTACGGGCGTTGATTCTGCCCGCGATTACTCTGGGGCTTTATCAGATGACGCTGATCATGCGTCTCGTCCGATCAGAGATGTTGGAGGTGCTCAGGCAAGACTATATCCGGTTTGCCCGGGCGCGCGGCCTGCGCGAGCGCGCAGTGAACTTCCGGCACGCCTTGAAGAACACGCTCGTCCCGGTGATCACAGTGACCGGCCTCCAGCTTGGCTCGATCATCGCCTTCGCCATTATCACCGAGACCGTTTTCCAGTGGCCTGGCGTTGGCCTTCTCTTCATCAACGCGATCCAGTTCGTCGATATACCGGTGATGGCGGCTTATCTGATGCTGATTTCGGTGATGTTTGTGGCGATCAATCTGATCGTTGACCTTCTTTACTTCGCGATTGATCCGCGCCTTCGGGCCGACCGGGCGGGAGCGCACTGACATGACCGACGCACCGCTCGACACCACACGCGCCGCCGCCGCTGAGATCAAAGAACCGTCTGCCTGGGCGCGGTTCAAGGCGTCCGACTTCTACTGGAAGTTCTCGCGATCACCGGTTGCGATTGCCAGCTTTGCGGTCACGGTCCTTCTTGTCCTGGCCGCCATCTTCGCGCCGCTCATCGCGCCGTACGATCCGTTCGATCCGGCCAGCCTGAACCTGATGAACGGCTTCTCTGCGCCGATGCAGCCCAACGCCTTCACGGGCGAGGTATTCTGGCTTGGCACAGACGATCAGGGAAGAGATGTCTTTTCGACCATCCTTTACGGCATGCGCATTTCCCTCTTCGTGGGCTTCGCCGCCGTCCTCTTTGCAATGGTTTTGGGTGTCTTGCTTGGTCTGCTCGCCGGATATGTCGGCGGTTGGACGGAAACGATCATCATGCGCGTTGCAGATGTTCAGCTGACCTTCCCTGCAATCCTTGTCGCAATGCTGATCTTCGGGATCGCCAAGGGCTACACACCAGTTGACTACCGCGATAACATCGCGATATCGCTGTTGATCATCGCGATCGGCCTGACGGATTGCCTGCAGTTTGCTCGTGTCGTGCGGGGTGCAACCCTTGTCGAGAAGAACAAGGAATACGTTCAGGCGGCAAAGCTGATCGGTCGGTCAGGCCCGGCCATCATGCTGAAGCATATCTTGCCGAATGTCCTGTCCCCGGTTCTGGTGATTGCCACGATCTCTCTCGCGCTTGCGATTATCGCAGAGGCCACATTGTCCTTCCTCGGCGTCGGCGCCCCACCGACCCAGCCGTCTCTTGGGACGCTCATCCGGATCGGCCAGGGGTTCCTCTTCTCCGGAGAGTGGTGGATCCTGTTCTTCCCCGCCGCGACGCTTCTGGCGCTTGCTCTCTCGGTCAACCTGCTCGGGGACTGGTTGCGCGACGCGCTGAACCCACGGCTTAAGTAAGGTCGAAGCAGCCTAGTTTTCCTGCGCGCGAACCTCTTCTGCCTCGCATTGCGCCCAAGCAAAGGTCGCGTCTGCAAACCGGCGCGCCGCCTCGGCCTGACCAATCATTGTATTCGCAGCGGCAGCCGCAGCGTTGGCATAGGCGTCTGCATCGCCCACTTGTGAGCGGAGCGTCGAGTCCCAGGCATCCACCGCGTCCGCATAGGCGCGGATTTCGTCAGCAGAACAGTTCTCCTGATTGGGAGCGCTCAGTCCCTGCAAGCATTCCGGCAGTTCCGGTCGCAAGGCCAAATCCGCCGGGGGCGGTGCCGCCGGTATAGCGATATCGGTCAGATCCGCACGCGGCGGCGGTCCGCACTCTGCGATGGCGCTTATCGGAAGAAGCGCTAGCCCGGCGACCAGCGCGGTAAGTTTGTGTGTCCCCATGCCCATCCCCTTGACATGGCGCACAGGATATCCACGGGACACGGCCGAATGTAAATGCCTCAATTTCGCTTCCGGATCAGGCCGTTCCCGGCCTTCGAACCCGCAGCTGGGTCATTCACCGGCACTCTTTTCAGGCAGCACAGGCCCATCGATCAATTCGTCGACAAAGAGGGACAGAAGCTGCATCCGCCCCGACACCCCGGCCTTTCGGTAAACGGCGGCGCTGTGCGCCTTCACCGTACCCTCCGCGGTTCCACGGGCCGCCGCGATATCAGCCACGGACAATCCTTTGATCGACAAAAGCGCGACATCGCGTTCCGCGCTGGTCAGGCCCCAAAGATCGAAGTGCTCTTCGATCAGGCGCGAAAACTCACCCGAAGCCGCCCGCACCTGACGCGACAACGACGCATTGCGCCGGACCAGCAAAAGGATGTCCCGCCCGGTTACCGCGACGCCAACAAACAGCGCCGCCGCGATAGCCCACTCAAAAGCATCGGTCCGGTCACCACCGCCAGCAGCCTCCCACCCCATCACGTCAAAAAGCGCATCTCCTGCAAAGAAGATCGCGCAAAAGACCTGCAGGGCGAAGATCGCCACCATGGGATAGAGGGGACGGCCATCGGCCGCCCCCCCAACCTGTGGCTTAGTCGTCGTCGTCTTCGTCGATCTCGACTTCGGTGATGGTTCCTGTGTCGGCTGCAACGCTCACCTCATATGACTTCCCGTCGACGGTGTATTCGACCTCGATCTCACCGTCTTCGACTTCGATTTCCGAGACGGTATATCCCTTCGCCTCAAAAGCCGCACGAATTTCGTCAGTGTCGGTTCCAACCTGATCGCCAACGGTGAAGTTCGCGAAAGCCGCCGCAGGGATCAAAGCAGCAAGCGCACCGGCCATCAGCGTGGTTTTTGTGTTGAAGG
>CAWUIX010000242.1:0-4776 GCA_963922395.1 uncultured Rhodobacterales bacterium
GTGAATGTCCCGGTGGTCACCACGTTCGCGATGGACGAGCCTGAGATGAGGCCGGTCATGGCGGAGCCAACAACAGCGGCCTTGGCCGGGCCGCCGCGCAGGTGACCAAGGCCCGCGAAGGCGAGCTTGATGAAGTAGTTGCCTGCGCCCGCCTTATCGAGGAGCGAGCCGAAGAGAACTAAGAGGAAGACGAAGGCCGTGGACACGCCGAGGGGGATCCCGAAGACGCCTGCCGTGTCGAGCCATTGCGCGTTTATCAGGGAGTTGAAGGACAGGCCTTCGTGCTCGATCAGTTCGGGGATGAGCCAGCCTGTGCCGAAGTAGGCGTAAAGAAGAAAAAGGCCGCCGACGATCGTCAAAGCAGGGCCAAGGGCGCGGCGCGAGGCTTCCAAGAGAAGCAGAAGGCCGACGGCACCGATGATGACCTGTGTTTGCGTGGGCAGGCCGGACCGCGCCGTGTCTGCAAGATGGTCTGAGAAGGCGAAGACGTAGAAGGCACAGAAGGCAGCGCCGATCGCGAGAATCCAGTCGAAGATTGGGACACGGTCGCGCGGGCTGCTCTTGAAGGCCGGATAGGCCAAGTACGCCAGAAAGACCGCGAAGAGCAGGTGGATCGGACGGGTTTGGGTGGAGTTCAGAACGTCGACGAACGGCAGATGCCCGAACCAGAGCATTGGCTGTGCGATCCAGAGCTGAAACACCGACCATGCCAAGGCAAGGCCGGAAATCAGCAGAGCCACCGACCGGTTTGACGGATCGCGTCCGCCCGTATCCGTGCTTGCAACGAGGTCCTGAAGTTCCTCATCGCTGAGTTGGCTACTGGACTGGGTTTGCTGGTTCACGTCCGACATAATACTGTCCCCATCCCTAGAAATTATTGGAGCCCGCCCGACAGGCGGACGGGCTCATGTCTTACTTAAGCAAGCACCCGTGGCGGGCTTATTGGATCAGGCCTGCTTCCATGAAGTACTTCGCAGCACCATCGTGGAGCGGTGCAGACAGACCGTCATTGGCCATCTGAGCCGGATCGAGGTTCGCGAATGCGGGGTGCAGACCCTTGAACTGGTCGATGTTTTCAAAGACGGCTTTCACCACCTCGTAGACCACCTCTTCCGGCACGTCCGCAGATGTCACGAACGTCGCGCCAACACCGAAGGTCGTGGTGTCGCTATCGTTGCCGCGGTACATGCCGCCAGGAATGGTGGCGGTCCGGTAGTAGGAATTCTCGTCGATCAGGCCATCAACTTCGGCGCCAGTCACGTTCACCAGGACCGAGTCACAGGCCGTGGTTGCTTCCTGGATCGAACCGGAGGGGTGACCAACCGTGTAGATCATTGCGTCAATGTTGTTGTCGCAGAGCGCCTGGGACTGTTCTGCCGCCTGAAGCTCGGACGCAAGTGCGAAGTCATCCATCGTCCAGCCTTTGGCTTCCATCAGCACTTCCATCGTGCCGCGCTGACCAGAACCGGGGTTGCCGACGTTCACGCGCTTGCCCTTGAGATCGTCAAAATTGGAGATCCCTGCATCAGCACGGGCCACGACGGTAAACGGCTCTGGGTGAACCGAGAACACCGCACGAAGGCCTTCGAAGGCGCCGTTTTCTTCAAAGCGCGACGTGCCGTTGAAGGCGTGGAACTGCCAGTCAGACTGAGCAACGCCAAACTCCAACTCACCGCCGCGAATGGCGTTGATGTTGAAAACCGAGCCGCCGGTCGATTCAACGCCGCAGCGGATGCCGTGATCAGCACGGCCGCGATTGACGAGACGGCAGATTGCGCCGCCGGTTGGGTAATAGACCCCGGTCACGCCGCCGGTTCCGATTGCGATGAAGGTTTGCTGAGCGCTGACACCACCTGCCGCAAGGCTGGCCGCCGCCAAAGCTCCTAGGAAATAGGCTTTCATACTAGTCTCCCTAACTGACCGCGCCTCTGTTTTGCGGGCACGGCTTCCATGATTTTGATTGGCTCAAACTGCTTTAGACAGGTCTATGGGTCAACCGGAATTCGGTTTCATTGCAGGTTCGGTCTCTATTCGATTGCGTAAAGAAAAGGCCCCGCCGAAGGACGGCGGGGCCTGAAAAATCAATCTGTTGCGATCCTTAGCCATTATGCTCGCGGATCTTGTTCGCCGCGTCTTTGTCGAAGGCGACGCCGTTCTCTTCGAAGAGACCGTCAAGTTCACCTGACAGCGTCATCTCGGTGATGATATCGCAGCCGCCGACGAATTCGCCCTTAACATAAAGCTGGGGAATCGTAGGCCAGTCGGAGAAGTCTTTGATGCCTTGCCGGATGCCTTCATCCTCAAGAACGTTCACGTCCTTGAAGTCGACGCCCATGTAATTGAGGACACCCGCCACGCGCGAGGAAAACCCGCATTGCGGCATCATCTTGGTGCCTTTCATGAAGAGCACCACGTCGCTTTCGGAAATCGTGCCTTTGATCTGGTCTTCAACGGTCGTCGTCATCTTTTGATCCCTTGCGTTTGGGCACAAAGCCCTTTGCGTATTCCTGAGGGTCCTTCGGGACCCGAAACTCTGACTGGTGACCGCCACCGCCGCCACCGGAGAAGTAGCTGGAATCGATCACATGGTACCCTTTGCCCGGCAGCGATCCCCGCGGTGTGTCGCGATCCTGGCGCAACACGATCACCGTGCGGATCGCGAGGATCACGACAATCGCAATCGAGATCCAGACGATGGGTTGCAGAAGGCTCATTCCGGCGCCCGCGTCGTCAGGGCCAGCGCATGGAGCGTGCCGTTCGGGCCGTCCATCTTGCCTTTGAGGGCGGCGTAGACCGCGCGCTGTTGCTGCACCCGGTTCTTGCCGCGAAAGCTTTCATCGATCACCAGAGCCGACATGTGGACGCCATCGTCCCCGCCCACTTCGATCTGCGCGTCCGGAAAGGTCTCGCGCAGCAGTGTTTCGATTTCGTGCGCCTGCATCGGCATGGTGGTCGTCCTCTTCGGGCGTTGTCGTTTAATATTTAGAGCCGGGACTGGGGGGCTGCAAGTTCCACCGGTCACATGGAGGCACGGCCCGTCCGGGCGAGCTTTATGATGGTGATGAGCGTGACGATTCCAGAGACCGCGAGGAGGAGCAGGGCCACGGCCACCAGAATCTCGGAAGGCAGGGGCGACGTGGCGGTATTGTCCTGAACCTCCGGCAGCCCCGAGCGACAATGGACGGCGTTGACCCAGCGGGAGTAGCCGTCCGCGAGGGTGACGGTTGCAAAGGCGAGAATGACGTTCAGACCGGGTAGGATCGCAAGGCCCGGCGCGCGCAAGGCAAGGCCCACGAGGAGGGCGCCGGGCGCAAAGAGAAGGGCGGAGATCCAGGTCACGTGCCCCCAGACCGCGATCAGATCGCGTCCGTAGCCCGGATAGCAGAATGCGTCGCGGAGCCCGAAGGACAGGCCAAGAACCAGTGCCAGAAGGATGAGGGCGGCAGCGCCCTGGAGCAGGATGTAAAGGCCAGTCAGAAGAAGCGACCGTCTGGTCACCCGACCGCGGCCTCGAAGCCCGAATGATAGAGGCGTGTGAGCTCTGCCAGCGGCGCCGAAGATCCGCCGAACTGAACACGGTCCCCGCCGAAACGACCGACCATGGCCACCGGGACGCCCGCGCGCGCCGCGTTGGCCAACAGGTATTCGGCGCAGTCAAAGTCCGTCGCGATCAGGTAGCGCGCCTGATCCTCGCCAAAGAGGGACGGGATATCCGCGATCTCGAGCGAGATCCCAATGCCGGCCGCATCCGCCATTTCGTACGCCGCAAGAGCAAGGCCGCCGTCAGATAGGTCGGTGGCGGCGTGAATGTAAGCGGCATTTTCCCGGAGGAAGGTTCCGTTCCGGCGCTCCGCCTCCAGATCCACATGGGGGGCATCGCCGTCTTCGCGACCGAAGGCTTCCGCGAGAAGCGCGGATTGACCCAGGTGGCCCTCGGTTGTGCCAATCAGGATCGCATGGTCGCCCGGGTTCGCCGTTCCGGAGATCTGATCCTCTTCGGATGCGATCAGCCCGACGGCCCCAATGGTGGGTGTCGGCAGGATCGCCTGACCGTCCGTTTCGTTATAGAGCGAGACATTGCCCGACACGATTGGGGTGCCGAGCGCGTCGCAGGCCGCACCGATCCCTTTGATGGCCTGCACGAACTGTCCCATGATCTCTGGCTTTTCGGGGTTGCCGAAGTTCAGGTTGTCCGTGGTCGCGAGCGGGGTGGCGCCAACAGCCGAGAGGTTTCTGTAGGCCTCGGCCACCGCCTGCTTGCCACCTTCAAACGGATTGGCGCGCACATACCGCGGTGTCACGTCGGAGGTGAAGGCGAGACGCTTGTCTGTTCCGTGGACGCGGACGATGCCAGACCCGGTGCCGGGCCCCACAGCCGTGTCCGCCATAACCATGCTGTCATACTGCTCGAAGACCCAGCCTTTGTGGGCATAGTTCGGGGACGACAAGAGCGCGCGGAGACCATCCAGGGGATCGATCCCGGGCACGTCACCCAGCGGTGGCGCGGGTTCGGGTGCGACATGCGGGCGGTCATATTCCGGCGCTTCGCCAGAGAGGGGGGACAGGGGTAGATCCGCCTTCACCTCGTTGCCCTGAAGGATCAGGAAGCGGTCCTCGGCAATCGTCTCGCCCACGATGGCAAAGTCGAGATCCCATTTTTCGAAGATCGCGCGGGCTTCGTCCTCTCTCTCGGGACGCAGGACCATCAGCATGCGCTCCTGGCTTTCCGACAACATCATCTCGTCAGCCGTCATGCCGGTTTCCCGCACCGGCACC
>CAWUIX010000243.1:0-4773 GCA_963922395.1 uncultured Rhodobacterales bacterium
TTGCGGCCCTTTTAGCCGGTGACGTGGACATGATTTCTGGTGTGCCCACGACCGATATTGCGACATTGGAGGCGAACGACGACATCCAGTTGAGTCAGGGCGTATCCAACCGGGTGATCTACCTTCACCTTGATCAGTTCCGTGAGGATTCTCCGTTTGTGAAGGGTCCGAATGGTGAGGACATCAAGAACCCGCTTATGGATGTGCGCGTCCGTACCGCGATCAGCATGGCCATCAATCGCGATGCCATCGTGGACCGCGTGATGGAAGGCGTGGCGATCAAGGCTGGTCAGTTGCTGCCCGAGGGGTTCTTCGGGGTGTCCGACAAGCTTGAGCCGGTGGCCTACGATCCTGACGGAGCAAAGGCGATGCTCGCAGAAGCAGGGTACGCCGACGGTTTCCAGTTGACGATTCATGGGCCGAATGACCGTTACATCAATGATGCAAAGATCGCGGAAGCGATTGGTCAGATGCTGACACGGATCGGCATCACGACGGCTGTCGAAACCATGCCGCGGTCCGTCTATTTCAGCCGTGCGTCGCGCGGCAGCCCGGATGGCCTGCCTGAGTTCAGCTTCATCCTTGTGGGATGGGGTGCTGGATCGGGCGAGGCCTCATCGCCTCTGAAGTCGCTGATCCATACATTTGACAGCGACCGTGGATTCGGCTCTTCGAACCGTGGGCGTCACTCCGATGCTGCTATCGATGCAAAAATTGAGGAAGCCCTCCGCACCGTTGACGATGCCGCTCGGCAGGCTCTCCTCGCGGAGGCCACGGAAATGGCGATTGCAAATGTGGCGATCATCCCGACGCACTTCCAGGTGAACACGTGGGCGGCGAAGAAAGGCCTTCGCTACATTCCGAGGACGGATGAGTACACGCTCGCCACCGGCGTCGTGCAAGAATAAGCAATTGGCCCGGGCTGCGATCTACGCAGCCCGGACCGTTTCTGAGTATCCCGTCAGATGACCGTTTTTGCCATTCGTCGCATGCTTCAGGCCATTCTTGTCGTGGCACTGATGTCGGTCATCGTTTTTTTTGGCGTCAACGTCGTGGGCGACCCGGTTTACATGCTGGTCAGCCCGGACGCAGATCAGGCAGATATTGAGGCCGCGATCCGCCGCCTTGGATTGGACCGACCCATCTGGGAACAATACTGGCTGTTTCTGAAGGGTGCGGCCCAGGGGGATTTGGGCAACTCGTTCATTTTTGGGGAGCCTGCGCTCAAGCTGATCCTTCATCATATGCCTGCAACGATGGAGCTTGCGCTTTCGGCGCTGTTTCTTGCGGTCGCGATTGGCATTCCGCTTGGTCTTTATGCGGGTCTCTACCCGGATAGCCCGGTCTCGAAAGCCATCATGGCCGGGTCGATCCTGGGGTTTTCATTGCCAACCTTCTGGGTCGGCCTGATGCTAATCATTTTGTTTGCGGTGGAGTTGGGCTGGCTGCCTTCGACAGGTCGCGGAGACACCGCTCAGTTTCTTTGGTTTGAGACCAGCCTCGCAACACGTGATGGATTGTCCCATGTCTTTCTTCCAGCGCTCAATCTGGCACTCTTGAAGATCTCGCTTGCTGTGCGCTTGACCCGCGCAGGCGTCCGGGAAGCGATGGGACAAGACTATGTAAAGTTCGCCCGGGCTAAGGGTCTTTCTACGAACCGCATTATCTTCGTCCACGTGCTTAAGAACATCATGATCCCAGTGGTGACGGTCATGGGGCTCGAGTTCGGAAGCTTGATTGCATTCTCGGTCGTGACAGAAACGATCTTTGCCTGGCCCGGTATGGGTAAGCTTCTTATCGACGCGATCCTTCAACTAGATCGGCCCATTGTCGTCGCCTATCTCATGATCATCGTCTTGTTCTTCGTGCTCATCAATCTGGTGGTCGATATTCTCTATTCGATACTGGATCCGCGCGTTCGCCTGCAGGATCAAGGCTCATGACCGACGCAACTGCCCCCGCCCCGGTTGAACCGGTCTCGGAGAAAGTCGAAACGCCGTTTCGCCGGTTCTTGTCCGAGTTTACCGAAAGCAAGCTGGCAACCGGTGCGTTGCTCGTGCTCGGCGTGATTATTGTTCTCGCCTTGATTGCGCCGCTGATAACACCCCAGAACCCATACGATCTGGCTCAGGTCGACGTCTTGGACGGACGGCTTCCCCCAGGATCAGAGGCCTATGCAGGATACACGATGTGGTTGGGGTCTGATGGCGCCGGAAGGGACCTGTACTCGGCGATCCTTTATGGGCTTCGGATTTCCCTTTCGGTCGGGGTGACGTCCGGCCTGATCGCGCTAGCGATTGGTATGGCGATCGGTCTGATCGCCGCCTATGTCGGCGGGCGAATCGAGAACATCATCATGCGGATTGTAGATCTGCAATTGTCGTTTCCGGCTGCCCTTGTCGCGCTGATGCTGGTCGCAATCCTTGGGAAAGGAATCGATAAAATCATCCTGGCCCTAGTCGTCGCTCAGTGGGCCTACTACGCGAGAACCGTAAGAGGAACGGCACTTGTCGAGCGGCGGAAAGAGTATGTCGAGGCCGCGCAATGTCTGGGGCTTTCCAATGCGCGGATTGTTTTCCGTCACATTCTGCCGAATTGTTTGGCTCCCTTGATTGTTGTTGGCACGGTTCAGACCGCCCACGCGATTTCGCTGGAGGCGACACTTTCATTCCTGGGTGTTGGCTTGCCGCAAACCGAACCTTCGCTGGGTGTCCTGATCGCCAACGGATTTGAGTACATGCTGTCTGGCAGATACTGGATTTCGGTTTTCCCGGGCCTAGCCCTTCTTCTGACGGTCGTTTCGATCAACCTTGTCGGCGATCAACTGCGCGACGTCCTGAACCCGCGGCTTAAGAAGTGACGGCGACACTCGAAGTCCAAGGGCTCAAGACCCATTTTTTCACCCGAGCGGGTGTCGTGAAGGCTGTCGATGGCGTCGACTTTTCCATCAGCCGTGGCGAGGTCATGGGCCTAGTAGGCGAATCCGGTTCCGGTAAGTCCATCACTGGCTTCTCGATTCTCGGACTAATCGATCCGCCAGGACGGATCATTGAGGGATCCATCAAGTTCAATGGCGCGGAGATTGCCAATTCCACGGAGACGGCCCTCCAGAAGCTGCGCGGCAATCGTATCGCGATGATCTTTCAGGATCCGATGATGACCCTGAACCCGGTGCTGCGGATCGACACGCAAATGATTGAGGCGATCCTGGCGCATGAACAAGTTGACAAGAGAGCGGCATGGGAACGGAGCCGGGACGCCCTTGGCCAGGTCGGCATCCCTTCACCGGAAGAGCGCCTGCGGGCGTATCCGCATCAACTTTCAGGTGGCATGCGCCAAAGGGTGGCCATCGCAATCGCTTTCCTGAACCGGCCAGATCTGATCATTGCAGACGAGCCGACCACGGCGCTTGATGTGACCATTCAGGCGCAGATCATCTTTGAGGCTCAGCAGCTGACGCGGCAGACAGGTACGGCGATGATCTGGATTACCCACGATCTGGCAGTCGTCGCTGGGCTCGCCGACCATATATCAGTGATGTATGCAGGACGTATCGTTGAACAGGGTACGACAGACGACGTTATCGACCGCCCTCTTCACCCCTACACGGTCGGCTTGCTGGGCTCTGTTCCGACAGCGAACAGCCGGGGTCAGAAGCTTCATCAGATCGAGGGGATGACACCGAATATGCTTGCGCTCCCCAAGGGCTGCGCGTTTGGCCCTAGGTGCAGCAGATCGAGCCCTGCCTGCATGGACCAGCCTTTGGTCGCGGATGTCGCAGGGCGGCGTGTTCGATGTTTTCATCCTCATCTTGACGCGGAGGTGCGATGAACACCCCGCTGATCGAGATCAGAAACGTATCGAAACGCTTTGTGAAGCGCCTCGATGTCGCCGGGAAGATTGCTTCGCGCCTCGGGGCGAACATTCACGAGGAGGTGGTGCACGCCGTTGATCAGGTGAACCTCTCCGTGGCGCCGGGTGAGGTTTTGGGACTGGTGGGCGAATCCGGATGCGGAAAGTCCACGCTTGGTCGCGTCGTTGCAGGCATACATGGCGCGACGGAGGGTGAGGTTCTTTTCGACGGAAAGAGTGTCGCGGAAATGAACTCCGGCGAACGACAGGCGGCAACGCTTGCGGTTCAGATGATCTTTCAAGATCCGTTTGCCAGTCTGAACCCACGGATGCGCGTGGAAGACATCATCGGGGAAGCACCTCGCGTGCATGGGTTGGTCGATGCGGGCGAAGCGCCCGATTTCGTCGACGCGACGATGCGAAAGGTTGGCCTCGACCCGTCACTGAAGCGGCGATACGCGCACCAGTTTTCCGGCGGGCAAAGGCAGCGGATCGGGATCGCGCGGGCGCTGGCAGTGAAGCCCAAGTTTTTGGTCTGCGATGAGGCGATTGCGGCATTGGACGTGTCGATCCAGGCGCAAGTCCTAAACCTCTTCATGGACCTGCGCGATGACTTGGGCCTGACCTACCTTTTCATCAGCCACGATTTGAGCGTTGTCGAACACATCGCAGACCGTGTGGCGATTATGTACTTGGGCCGTGTCGTGGAGACTGCTCCGACAGAGGAACTCTTCGCTAGTTCCAAACATCCGTACACGAAAGCATTGTTGGAGGAGGTTCCTCGTCTCGATCAGCGCAAGCGAGAGTTTGCCCCGATTGTGGGTGAGATCCCCTCCCCCCTTCACCCGGCAAGTGGATGCCAATTTAACCCTCGATGTCCCCGCGCCACGGACGTATGCCGCACCACAGCCCCTGCGATTG
>CAWUIX010000244.1:0-4752 GCA_963922395.1 uncultured Rhodobacterales bacterium
GTCCAGCGCCACGCAATCGGCCCCGGTCGCCTTCGCAAACCCCACATATTTCTCACCCGCCTCCCGCGGGAACGCGATGATCGGAACATCCGGATACTTGGCTTTGAGCGCCGAGATAATCCTCCGTGCCGGAGCGACGGCAAAGTCCTCAAAGTCTTGTCCCTGCAGCGACCCCGCCCAACTGTCGAACAGTTTGACGGTCTCTGCACCGGCCTCGATCTGTTTGCCGAGATACGAAATCGTCGCCTCGGTTAGTCGATCCATCAAAGCTTCGAACAGCGGACGGTTCTCCGCCTTCAACGCATGGGCAGGCCCCTGATCGGGCGTCCCACGCCCCGCGATCATGTAGGTCGCAACTGTCCAGGGCGCCCCGGCAAAACCGATCAGGGCCACGTTGTCCGGCAAAGCCTCCGACAGGATACGAACAGTCTCGTAAACCGGCGCCAGATGATCGTGAATATCGTCGGCCCCTTTGATCTTGGCAAAATCGGCGTCTGACGTAATCGTCGACAGGCGCGGCCCCTCGCCAGTGACAAACCAAAGATCGGCCCCAAGCGCATCGGGGACCAAAAGGATGTCGGCGAACAGGATCGCCGCATCGAACCCATATCGCCGAATGGGCTGTAGCGTAACCTCCGCGGCCAAATCGGAGTTATAGCACAGCGACAGGAAATCCCCGGCCTCGGCCCGCGTTGCTCGATACTCCGGCAGATACCGTCCAGCCTGCCGCATCATCCAGATCGGAGGTGTCTCTTGCACTTCGCCCGCTAGGGCGCGCATCAACGGTTTGCTCTGTGCCATCGTGCTGGGGTCCTCCTTGCCGCAACCGGTGGTTCACGGGCCGTGTCAAAATGTCAAGACGGTTCCGGTTGTCAGGCTGAATTGACGCGGCTAATCATGCAGTTATGACCACCAACCTTCCCTCCCCGTCGAACCCATTCCGGATCGGAACCCGGGGTTCACCCCTCGCGCTCGCGCAGGCCCATGAAACCCGGGATCGACTTTCCCGCGCGCATGACCTGCCGGAAACAGCGTTCGAGATCGTCATCATCAAGACGACCGGTGACAAGGTCCTCGATAGACCGCTCAAGGAAATTGGAGGGAAGGGGCTTTTCACGAAAGAAATCGAAGAAGCGATGCTCGCCGGAGAGATCGACATCGCAGTCCATTCGATGAAGGACATGCCGGTCGAACAGCCGTCCGGACTGGCGCTCGATTGCTTCCTTCCACGGGAAGACGTGCGCGACGCGTTCGTCTCTCCAAGCGCGGGATCGCTTTCGGACTTGGCGCCGGGCACTAAGGTCGGGACGTCCAGCCTGCGCCGCAAAGCGCAACTCCTCAATTGCCGCCCAGATCTTGAAGTCGTGGAGTTCCGAGGGAACGTCCAAACCCGGCTAGAGAAACTCGAAAACGGGGTGGCCGCCTGTACGTTTCTGGCCATGGCCGGCCTCAACCGCCTCGGACTGACCCATGTCGCAACTTCGGCAATTGCGGCGGAAGAGATGCTCCCGGCCGTGGCACAAGGAGCCATCGGGATCGAACGCCGGGCCGCCGATGATCGGGCGCATACGCTTCTGGACCCCTTGCGGGATACGCCAACGCATCAGCGCCTTGCAGCAGAGCGGGCGTTCCTCGCGGCACTTGATGGATCCTGTGAAACGCCAATCGCAGGGCTCGCAGAACTTGACGGCGGAACAATCCGTTTGCGTGGCGAGATCCTGCGGACCGATGGGTCCGAGTCCCTCGCAGACGACCGGACGGCCCCCGTCGAAGATGCCGAAGAGCTCGGCAGATCCATGGCGGCGGACCTCTTGACGCAGGCCGGTGACGGATTCTTCGATTGGCGATGAGCCTCTTGAATAATACATTCGAAAAACCAAATGTCTTTGCGTGAGTCGTCGATTTGGTAGACACTTCAATTACGGCGCCACGTAAATGAGCGCTTGGGGAACGCGCCATGACTCAACCGACACCGAATTTTCGGACCTGTGCTGATTGCCCTATTCGTCATAGGGCGGTCTGCGCTCGCTGCGAGGCCGACGAGTTAGAGCAACTCGAGGACATGAAATACTATCGGAGCTTCAGTGCCGGTCAGACAATGATCTGGGCGGGCGACCGCATGGAGTTTGTGGCATCCGTAGTTAGTGGCGTCGCAACGCTGTCTCAGACAATGGAAGACGGCCGCACACAGATGGTCGGCCTCCTGCTTCCCTCGGATTTTATCGGCCGTCCTGGTCGCGAAACGGCACCCTACACCGTCACAGCAGTCTCTGACGTCACGGTATGCTGCTTCCGCAAGCGCCCGTTTGAAGGCCTCCTTCTCAGCACCCCGCACGTGGCGCAGCGCCTTCTCGAAATGGCACTGGATGAACTGGACGCGGCGCGTGATTGGATGCTTCTCCTTGGCCGCAAAACGGCAAGAGAAAAGATTGCTACCCTAATCGCGATTATCGCACGCCGCGATAACGATGCTGCATCCCTTCGTGATCTGGGCAGCATCACCCTTACGCTCCCGCTGACAAGGGAAGCTATGGCCGACTATCTCGGACTTACGCTGGAAACAGTCAGCCGCCAGATCTCGGCGCTCAAGAAAGAAGGCGTAATTCAGCTCGAGGGCACGCGTGTAATGCACGTCCCCAGTCTCTCCCAACTGATAGAAGAGGCTGGAGACGACGCAGAAGTCCTACTCTGACGCTAGTGCGCCATCAGAACGGGAACCTCGGATAGCTCAAGCATGTGACGCGTTGCGCCACCCAGGATCGCCTCGCGCAACCGGGTGTGGCCGTAGGCCCCCATCACAAGCATATCGGCGTTCCGGTCTTCGATGTGCCGTATCAGGACATCCGAAATGCGCGGCATCGTTCGCGCCAAGACGGAGACATCGCACCGCACACCGTTGCGTGCCAAAACCTCTGCCAATGCGCCGCCCGGGTCCGAGCGTGTTGCCCCATGTCTCGGTGGATCGATTACTGCAAGATCCACTCGATCTGCAGCCTGCAGAATGGGCATCGCCCCCCGAATTGCCGCCAGAGCCTCGTGGCTTTCGTTCCACCCCACGACAACCCGCTTTGGGGCGATTGGACCGGAATGGCCGTCAGGGACGATCAGAAGCGGAACGCGGGTCCGGAACAAAGCCGCCTCCACCGTCATCACGCTTTCGATCTCGCGCCCTTCGCAATAGGGGCGCGGCAGGACAACGAGATCCTGAAGCAAAGCTGAATCTCCAACCACCGGCCCAAGCGCTCCGATCTGTGTAGTGATCGGCAACGTTGTGAAATGAACCCCCGACGCGTTCAGGATCCCCTGCACCTCCCGCTCAGTCTGAACGGCCTCGCGCTGCGCAATGGCCAGCGTCTGTTCCAGAGCAATGGCCTGCGCACCGGCGTAGTAGGCGCCTGGATTCGTTCGATCCAGGCCAAGGCAAACCGCAGTCAGATGACCATCGTCCGCTGCCGTCACGGCTGCGGCAGTGTCGATGGCATGGCGATCACGAGTGGTGTCATGAACAAAGGTCACAACGGACTTAAAGGACATCGGGTGCTCTCCCGCCTCTATGCGCGTCTTTGGCACCGTGGACCATTCTGTCGCACCCGACATTGATCCCGGTCAAATACCAGGAATTCGCCGGTTGACCTGGATCAAGGAGGTGCGCGGTCGCCTCGTGCATTCCGAGACGGAACGGGCCGGACTCTGTCTTGAAGGGTCCGGTAAACGGCGAAGGGAACGCAATTATGTGGGACACAGTAAAGCTCATCGTTCTCGGTCTGATCGCGCTCTGCGCGGCGATCGCGGCGAACTTCGGGCGTGACGCGGCCTACATCCTTCACGCAATCATCATCCTGGTGATCGCGGGTGGGATGTTCGTCTATCAGATCCGGAAAGTCGGCGAACCAAAGCCCGAGGTCGATCTCTCGAGCTACAACGACGGCGTCATCCGGGCAGGTGTGATCGCCACAGCGTTCTGGGGCGTGGTTGGATTTCTGGCAGGGGTCTTCATCGCCTTCCAGCTTGCCTTCCCAGGCCTGAACTTTGAATGGGCGCAAGGGTACATGAACTTTGGCCGGCTCCGGCCTCTTCACACATCCGCCGTGATCTTCGCCTTCGGCGGTAACGCGCTTCTCTGCACATCCTTCTACATCGTCCAGCGAACGTCTGCGGTCCGCCTCTGGGGCGGCAACCTCGCCTGGTTCGTTTTCTGGGGCTACAACCTTTTCATCGTCCTCGCGGCGACGGGCTACCTCCTCGGGGCAACGCAGTCCAAGGAATACGCTGAACCCGAATGGTACGTGGACCTCTGGCTGACGATTGTCTGGGTGGCCTACCTCGCCGTCTTCCTGGGCACAGTCATGACTCGCAAGGAACGCCACATCTACGTGGCCAACTGGTTCCTTCTGTCCTTCATCGTAACCGTGGCGATGCTCCACGTCGTCAACAACCTCTCGATCCCGGTTTCGATCTTCGGCTCCCGATCGGTGCAGGTATTCGCCGGCGTCCAGGACGCGATGACGCAATGGTGGTACGGCCACAACGCGGTGGGCTTCTTCCTGACCGCAGGGTTCCTTGGCATGATGTACTACTTCGTGCCGAAACAGGCCGAACGCCCGGTCTACAGCTATAAACTGTCCATCATCCACTTCTGGGCACTGATCTTCCTTTATATCTGGGCTGGTCCGCACCACCTGCACTACACGGCTCTGCCGGACTGGGCTTCGACCCTCGGCATGGTGTTCTCCGTGATCCTCTGGATGCCCA
>CAWUIX010000245.1:0-4743 GCA_963922395.1 uncultured Rhodobacterales bacterium
CTTTGCCCAGGCATGGGTCCAGTCCTGTGCGGCCGTGCGCGCGCTGATGTCGCCGGCAGCGGCAAGATCGTCCAGCCACTGGAAGCCGTGGATTTCCATCTCGAACGCCCTATCAGGCATCGGCAAATCGAAGATTGAGGTGCCCGGGGCCTCCACAAGGTACCCGGAGAACAGGAAGTTTCCCGCAGCCAGTTGTCGTCCGCGTGCGAAACTTCCGATGGTACGGGGTTCAGGCTGGCTCTTGAACGCGGTCGCTTTGCGGCCACGGCCGGAGGTCACCGCGTGATAGCGGTTCCGTCCTCGCGCAAGCTGCGCACGCCAGCCTTTTTCTTCAGCCACGCTCGTCCGTCCTGCCTCGTCCGCCGGTTTGTTCGGCCTTTTCGCGGACAATCTTACCGCTTTGTCGCAAGACTGTCATCGTCCAAGCGTCCTACTCAGCGGGCTTTTGCAGGCGCGCGATGTAAAAGCCATCAATGCCGCCAAGATCCGGCCAGTGATCGGGGCGGGTGCGCAACCCGCCATCGTCGCAGCGCCAGGCCGGATCGATGCCTTCGGGAGTGATTGTGTCGACCGTCAAACTCGTATGACGCTCAAGCGCATCCTTGATCTGCTCTTCCCCCTCATCGAAGAGGAGCGAGCATGTGCAGTAGACGAGCCGCCCGCCCGGGCGCAGCCAACCCAAGGCACGGTCGATCAGATCAGATTGTAGTTTGAAGAGATCCGGAAACGCCGATCCGTCCTTTGCATGTGGGAGGTCAGGGTGGCGGCGGATTGTTCCGGTGGCGGAGCACGGGGCATCCAGAAGGATGGCGTCAAACGCCTCGTCCGGTTTCCAGTCCATAGCATTGGCGACGACGGTTCGGGCCTTGAGACCTGTGCGCGCCAGGTTTTCCTCAAGCCGCAACATTCGGGAAGCGGAGATGTCCAGCGCGGTAACCTCGGCGCCAGCGTCGGCGAGTTGAAGGGTTTTGCCGCCCGGCGCTGCGCAAAGATCGAGCACCTTTTCGCCAGGCTGCGCGGCGAGACAGCGGGCCGGCAGAGCAGCGGCTGCGTCCTGAACCCACCAGTTTCCCTCCGTGTAGTCGGGAAGTGCGCTTACCTGACCCGGCTCCGCAATGCGGATACTTCCGGTTGGCAGAAGGGTCCCCCCGAGACGCTGAACAAGGTCGGGCGGGGCATTCCTCTTCGGCGTCACGTCCAGCGGGGCACCACGCGCGTGAGCATGTTCAATGCCTTCCACAACTGGGCGACCGTAATCGGCCAGAAGTGGTTTTCTGAGCCAACGGGGCAATTCCGGGATTGAGAATGCGTTCCAATCCGGGCGGGCGGACCCGATCTTGCGCAGCACAGCGTTTGCAAGTCCGGCCTGAGCGGCGCGCCCCGGCTCTGCCTTCAGGATGGACACGGCATCATTGACGACGCCATGGGGTGGTGCGCCATCGGCCAGCATTTCCCAAACGCCGAGCCGCAGCATGGCATGAAGCTCAGGATAGGGTTTCTTGCGGAGGTACGGGCCCAGGACACGGTCGGACCGCCCCGCCCAGCGCAGGGTTTCTGATGCCAGACGCTGTGCTCGGGCACGGTCTGCACCGGAGAGCGGCTCAAGCACTGCAGGCGCGGTCTCACTGAAAAGGCGGCTTTCGGCCATTGCGCCGGAGATCATCCGCCATGCCGCCCGTCGTGCGACCGTGCTGTCCTGCGGCATCAGGCCCGACGCTCCGTTATTGTTCCAGGGTCGGCGCGGCGTATATCATGGGGGACGACACAGCAAGGACCGTGACGAGATGGACGAGAACGAGCGGCGAAAGGCCCTGCCCCCAGCAGCACAGCGTGCGCTGGAAGAGGCGGACGCGCGGCGCAAGAAGTCGAAAGACGCGTCATTGCCCAAAGAGCTCGGCGGTCGGGATGGCCCGGAGCCTGTGCGTTACGGCGATTGGGAGAAGAAAGGGATCGCGATCGACTTTTAGATCAGCGAACCCTGAGATCGGCAAAGTCGCCTGCGCCTTTGTCGGACGTAAACCGCACCGTGTTTCCGGTGATTTTTACTTCCTGACAATTTGCACCAAGCTCTCTTGAGCCCCAAAAGAGCTCGCGGCAAAAATATCCGTCCTGCCACTGCCACGCACCGGTGATTGCGCGTCCGAAGGCATTTCCGGTGATGCTGCCGTCTTCCTGGACCTCAAGTCTGATCCCAAAGCGCCGGAGGTTTCCGGCCTGGATGATCTGCAGGAATGTGTCGATGGATTCAACGCGGCGGAATTCTGCCCCTTCGGGCACAAGGGCCCAGGCGCCGGCACTCGTCGATACCGGTGTCATCAAAGTCAGGCCCGCGGCGATGGCGAGGCTGCGCAACATGAGACGTCTCCAGAATTGGTTCCCTCATCGCTGTTACGTAGCGCAACTAGAAATGGATCAATTCTTGTCAGTCGTGGTTGGGTCAGCTGTCGCGGAGGCCCAGCACATCGACCATGTCATATTCACCGGGTTTCTTGCCGATGCCCCAGAGCGCGGCTTTCAACGCACCGCGGGCGAACAGTGCACGGTCGGTGGCCATGTGGCGCAGGATGATGCGTTCACCTGCTCCGGCAAAGATCACGTCGTGTTCGCCGACGATGTCGCCACCACGGATCGCGGAAAAGCCGATGGCACCGGGCGCACGTGCGCCGGTGATTCCGTCGCGCCCCCGTTCCGACTGGGCCGCCAGATCGATGCCACGGCCTTCTGCCGCCGCTTCGCCCAGCATCAATGCGGTACCCGAGGGCGCGTCGACCTTATGACGGTGGTGTGATTCCACGACTTCGATGTCAAAGGAATCGTCCAGCGCGGCGGCGACCTTGCGGGTCAGTTGAACGAGAAGATTGACCCCAAGGCTCATGTTGCCCGCACGGACAATCGTGGCGTGGCGGGCGGCGGCGTTGAGTTTTTTGAGGTCTTCTTCGGTGAAGCCGGTCGTTCCGATCACATGCACGGCGCGTGTCTGGGCCGCCAGGGCGGCATAGTCCACGCTGGCCGAGGGTGATGTGAAATCGAGGACCGCCTGCGCCGTCGAGAACGGCTCCAACGGGTCATCCATCACGGAGACGCCCACAGGTGCGCCCCCCATGGCCTCGCCGATATCCTGACCGATCCAGTCATGGCCCGGACGTTCAATTGCACCAGCAAGATGCGCCTTTGGACTCTCTGCAATGGTCTGAATCAGCATCTGACCCATGCGCCCCGAGGCGCCGGTCACAACAATTCCAACTGTATCGGCCATGGTGCAGTCCGTCCCGGTAATCTTGCGCCCCTCGTCTAACCGCCACTTGGGAAAGAGGCAAACCATGCCTGCTGTCCTGAGAGGTGCCAGCTTGATATGCTGAACTTCGGAAGTTTGGAGGCTTTAACGATGTCCCGTGATCTAAGGCTTCTCGCGGAGCGCCAGATCCAGAAATCCCTCGCGGAAGGGCAACTTTCCGGTCTTGCGGGTGAGGGTAAGCCCCTGCCCGATCGTTCCGCCCTTGCATTCACGGATATGGCGACCGAAGTCGCGACCCGGATCATGGCCGAGGCTGGCGCCGTGCCAGAAGAATTCAAGCTGAAGACGGCACTTCAGGCGGCGCGTGAGGCGCATGCCGCAAGCGAGGGCCCAGAAGCGCGGGCCCTCGCCTCCGCCCTCGTGGCCGAGCTGGAGATGAGGTATAACATGGCGGTCGAAGCGCGGCGGGCGTTTATGAAGCCTTGAGACACCGCGTCGGCTCGCTTAGATGGGCGCAATGGCAAAAGCACGCTTCTCTCACGGGTCCGGACCATCGCAGCGACAGTTGCGGGTGGGCGAACTTCTGCGTCGCCGCCTGAGCGATGTCTTGATGCGCGGCGATGTGCACGATCCGGATCTTTCTGGTCTGTCGATCACTGTCAGCGAAGTGCGGATTTCACCGGATCTGAAAGTGGCGACCGCATTTGTTCTTCCTTTGGGCGGGCGCGGCGCTGATGTCGCGGTCAAAGCGCTCGCGCGGAACAAATCGGATCTGCGCCGGATGGTGGTGAAGGGCCTCGACCTGAAATACGCACCGGATCTTCGGTTTGTTCTGGATGAGACATTCGACCGGATGGACGAGACCCGGCGGCTTCTGTCCGATGGCACGGTCAGACGTGATGTGGACGGCACGTAGCTCTGGCGCGGTCGGGCTGGCGGCATTCCTTGGGTTTTGGGGTGCAGGTCCGGCCTTTGCTGAAACACGCTGCGACAGCGCGCTTTTTGAGGACGTGCCCTACACGTATTGCCTTGTGGATCCCGCCCAGGACGATCTGCGCGTCTGGCATACCGCGCCGGACGGATTGGTTTACGGTACCTTCGATCGACTGGCACGAACTCTGGACGAGAACGGCCAGAACCTCGCCTTCGCGATGAATGGCGGGATGTATCACGACGACCGAGCGCCCGTGGGCCTTTACATCGAGGAAGGTGTCGAGCGTGTGCCGATTGCCACCCGTGAGGGTCCTGGAAATTTCGGCCTCCTTCCAAATGGTGTGTTTTGCGTCGAGCCAGGGCAAGCCAGCGTCATCGAAACCCAGGCATTTGTTGACGCCCAGCGTGAGTGTCGGTTCGCGACGCAATCCGGGCCGATGCTTGTGATCGACGGGACGCTTCATCCCCGGTTTCTGGAGGATGGGACCTCGCGCTACGTACGAAACGGCGTCGGCGTGCGGCCGGATGGGACCGTGGTGTTCCGGCTCGACGAAGTCGAAGTGCCGCAAAGCTGG
>CAWUIX010000246.1:0-4718 GCA_963922395.1 uncultured Rhodobacterales bacterium
CCTGGCGGTGGCGCCTCGCAACTTTCCTGCCGGCAGCACTTACGACGTTCGCGCTGGTCGCGATCTTCACCGACCGCTTCGCCATGGGCGGACTGACCGGGATCGAGGCGGTACTGATCGGCCTCATCACAGTCACCTTCTTCTGGGTCGCGCTGTCGGTCGCAACTGTGTTCGTCGGACTGATGCGGATGCTGTTTGCCCCCATGCCCCCCGTAGCTTCTGATCTGGCCGGATCGGGGTCAGCCATGGATGTCGCGCTTCTTGTACCCAGTTTTGAGGAGACGACCTGGGATGTGTTCGGCAACGCCGCCGCCATGCTCGAGGCGCTCGACGGCGCCGACACGCGTCACCGCTATTCCCTGTATCTCCTGTCGGATACCCGCGACCCGGCACTGGCCGAACAGGAACTGCGCGCCTTTGCCACGATCCGCGCGAGGCTGCCTGAACGTATCAACGTGTATTTCCGCCGCCGTAGGGACAATATCGACCGAAAGGTCGGGAACCTCGCGGATTGGATCGAGCGTTGGGGCGGCGCCCACGACGCAATGCTGGTGCTTGATGCCGATAGCCTTATGTCAGGCGACGCCATTCTCGCCCTGACAGACGAGCTCACCGCCGATCCAAGCGTCGGCCTGATCCAATCCTTCCCCGAGCTTTGGGGAGCCGAGACGCTCTTCGCCCGGATGCAGCAGTTCGCCTCTATCGTTTATGGGGCGACGCTGGCCGAGGGGCTCGCGACCTGGTCGGATTCCGAGGGCAACTACTGGGGCCACAACGCAATCATCCGGACCGCCGCCTTCGCTGCGTCGGCAGGCCTGCCACGTCTTACCGGGTTTCGGCGGCGTGAGCGCCTGATTCTGAGCCACGATTTCGTAGAAGCCGGCCTGATGCGGCGGGCCGGATGGGGCGTGCGGTTCAGCCCACGCATCCGGGGCTCGTACGAGGAAGTACCGGCGACGCTCCTGGACTATGTCCGCCGCGACCGCCGCTGGTGCCAGGGCAATCTGCAGCACCTGAAGCTGATTACAGGCCGCGGCTTTCACGCCGTCACCCGTTTTCACCTCTTTCACGGCGCCGTCAGCTACCTCTTGAGCCCCGCCTGGTTCCTACTTCTGACTACCTGGGCCCTCGTCGGCACTGGAACCGAGAACAATGTCATCGTCTATTTCTCCGGCTACAATCCGCAGGTTCAGTGGCCGGAGATGTCGCCCGCCCATGCGTCCGTTATGATGATATTAGTGTACGGCATGCTGCTTGCCCCAAAGGCAATGGGCACGGCCGCAATCGGCGCTGGCCGACTAAGTCTGGCCGAGTTCGGCGGAGCGGCACGTTTTGCCAGTTCATTGGTGCTCGAGGTCGTCCTGGCGATCCTCTACGCGCCGATTCTTATGGTCCAGCAGACTCTTTCGGTCCTAGGCACGGCCCTTGGTATCCGCATCGACTGGATACCGCAGGACCGGACTGGGCGTCGCAACTCGTGGGGACGGCTTTTGGCCTTTCACGCGCTCGAAACCGTCATCGGCGTTGCCTTGCTGATCGGGACCGCCGCCGGGATCGTGTCGCTCTGGCTACTGCCGATTGCGATTTCACTCGGATTTGCGGTGCCTTTGTCGGCGTTGTCGGAGTTCCGGCTAGCGCGGTTCGCGTCTACGCAGCACATTCTGGGTACAAACGAAGTCTTCGGCGCTCCGCCAATCATCTCGTCTGCGCGGGAGCATCGCGCGAAACTGCGCGACTCGCTTACTGGAATTCAAGACGCGGCGGAGTAGTCACTCCAACGCGTCGAACCAGTCAATCATCAGAGGCAGCCAACCGCGCGGGACTGAATGGCCGCCGGAATGCATGGCGAACCTCAGGGAGCCGGCTTCGCAACTCGTCCATACCCGCATCCAGAAGGCACCGTCCGTTGTGATCTCGTCCGGAGCCGATCGCTCGCACCCATTGACTTCCCGAAAGATTTCCATCGCAGCGAAGACGTCACCCTGCCGCACCTCGCCGCCGCGGAATACCCGGCCTTCGATCGGAACCGTGCCGTCGGTCCAGCCGTGAGTATGCAGCATGTCGACTCGCCCAGCGCAGTCTGAAGGCTCAGGATGCGGACGCCAAAAGTTTCCCGCGACCGGCGCAAATGCCCGCGCGATGCCGGGGTCGGAGCATGCGATATCGGCGGCCATCGACCCGCCGACGGAAAATCCGCTGATGACCACGCGCGCCCGATCGATGGGAAACCGTGCCTCGGCATCGTTCAGGACATCTCGGACAAAACCCGCTTCATCGCGCATATCGGCCAAGCCGGCGCGGAAAGACCAGCTGGAGCCGAACCTGGAGCCGGGCCGACGCAGACCCTGAGGCCCGATCACGGCCCATCCGCGCTCTGCCGCGGCAGACCCTAGCATACGGACCATGCCCTCACCGCGTCCGCCCGCTCCGTGCAGCATCACGAGCGCCGGGAACGGGCCATCGCCCTCCGGCAAAGAGATGTGATACTCCCCACTTTCGACGGCGCAAGACGCACCACCGGGATTGCAGTCGGCCGCAGCCGGGGCCCCGATCAGAAGGGCCGTGACAAGAACGGCGACAGCAAGTCTCATTGGCTTATGCCTCGCTCTCATCGACGGGCAATCCTCGGGCCAGCCATCCCGGCCCCGCGCGCGACCCGAGCATGCCTTCGGGGATATCGATAATCTCGGAGAAGCCTGCCTCGGTCAGGCGCCGCGCCAACCGGGCCGACCGCACGCCACGCGCACAGATCAACCCCACCGGCATGGCACGATCACCATCCGTGATCTCGAGAAGGACATCGGTGAAATCCTCCCGCCGCATGTCGAGCCTTTGGCCCGCCCCTGCGCTGCCGGTCCGTGCCCACTCATCGGGCCGGCGAATGTCGACCAGGATAAGATCGCCCCGACTTGCGAGGTCGTAGGCTTCATCCGGCGTCAGGGACTCACCGGGTAAAGGTGTGTTCAATCCCGATACGAACGCGACGCTAACCGCCAGGAGCGCCGCGGCGCCAGCGCCCAAAAGAAACCGCCGACGCAGCATGGTTCAAGTCGCGCCCGTATAGGTCGAGATGATCTCTGCCATTTGTGACGGACCAAGGATCGGCGGAAGCAAAGTCAACACCTGCCCATCTCCGCCAAGGAGATAAATGAACGAGCCGTGACTGAAGACCGTGCCATAAAACGGATCCACAAAGAGCGCCTCAAATTCAACGTTGAACGCTTCGTAGGCCACGGCGAGTTCAACCTCAGTCCCTGTCAGTCCGACGAAATCGCGATGATGGAGAGCAAGTGCAGTCGCCAGCGCCTCTGGCGTATTCCGCTCAGGGTCCACCGTCACCAGGACCGGAATGACGCGCGACCCGGTCTCGGCGAGAAGATCTACCGTCTCGGCCATCAGCGGCAGAGCGGCCGAACAGATCTCCTGGCAATTGGCGTAGCCGAAGAAGACAAGCTGCATCCGGCCTTCGGGGTCCGCCTCGGTCCGAACAGAACCGTTCTGGTCGATCAACTCGAATCCACCGCCGATCCCGTCAGTCATGTCCTGAGCTTGAGCCGTGAAGCCCGCAACGCCAAGGATCGCCGCGAAGAGCGCCGCCCACCTCAATTGACCGCGTCCCAGGCTTCTTGGTGTGTCTCACCGGTTCCGAGATACCCCTCCGCCTCGATCCGCGCGCCGACACGGGGCGCGCGACGGAACCACGGACCTTTTCCGTCGGCTTCTGGATTCGCCTCGGCCCATTCGTCCGTCCAGCGGTTTGCGTTCACCCATTCGCCACCGTCGAGAACCCGAATACGCTGCACAAGATAGATATTCCTGGCGCCGACATAATCGTCCTCGATCATTAGTCCGTCGACCTCGACATCCTGGCCGCAAAAGGGAAGCAGTTCCACCGCCGCGCCCGTAAACGCCGGTTGGCTGTTCTTGTTGGGATAAGTTAGAACACCGTCCGCATGGCGCAGCAGTCCCAGCTGCCGGCCTGGCGTGCAGGCGGCATCACAATCACCAGCGACTTCGCAAAACATGTCGACAACAGTGGCCTCGAACCGCGCAGGCACTTCGAAGGCAAGGTTCCAACTGCGTGCCTCGGATTCGGCGCTGAACGGACCCTCTTGCGCAGATGCATTAGAGGCCATGACCGCTACGGCAAGGGTGAGAAGTCTCCACATCAATCCCATCTCCTCACTTGGCCGGGTCGGGAATGGCGAACGGAGGCACCACGCCGTAATCGGTATGCGTTATGTTGGTTATCCCGCGATCCTCGACGACTTCGTCGATCGCAAGATAATTGAGCCCATCACGTGCCCAGACGCGACCGTTCACCGTCACATCGTGCGCCGCAAGTTCGAGCTGGGTCTGGCCTGAAGCCGACTGGTCATCTCCGGCGACCGAGAGGATCATGTAAACGGTTCCGTCCTCGGTCAAAAGACCCACCGGGATTCCGCCAGCAGAGCACCAGATCGCGCAAGTATGATGCGCCGTGCCCTGAACGGCATCCGGACCGCCCATCACGCCAGAGAAGTAGCACCACGTATCGATCAGCTCTCCCCGGATGGTGATAGGGTCGCCATTGGCCAGTGCCGGGACTCCGATCACTGAAGCCAGGGCAAGCCCGATCGCAGGTATTCGCATGTAAAGTACCTCCCAAGGTTCCGTGGACAGGCTATCTCTGTCGTCACGTTCGCTAACCTCATTTTACCGTTACCTCGATTTTCGGT
>CAWUIX010000247.1:0-4716 GCA_963922395.1 uncultured Rhodobacterales bacterium
TACTACTGGCTGGCGGCGTCAGGTCTGCCCGCGCCGCAGGGCGTCACGATCCGGACAGTCCCGCCGCCTTTGATGGCGGAAGCCTTGGCTGCGGATGAGATTGACGCGTTCTGTGTCGGCGAACCCTGGGGATCGAAGACGGTCGAGGCCGGGGTAGGTTCGATCTTGTTGCCGGGCAAAGCGATCTGGAGCTTCGCGCCCGAGAAGGTGCTTGCCGTACGCAGCGGTTGGGCCGGGGATGAGCCGGATCTTCTGGCGCGCCTGATGCGTGCGATCTGGAAGGCGTGCCGCTGGCTGGGGACGGGCGGCGCGGAAACCACGGCGGCCGAGCTTTTGTCGCGAGGGACCTACCTCGATCTCGCGCCCCACATTATCGATCGGGCGCTGACCGGACGTTTGGTCATCAACGCAAGGGGTGAAAGCCGAGAGTCCCCCGGGTTCATCGATTTTTTTGCCGGGGCTGCGAATTTCCCGTGGCGCAGTCAGGCGGCCTGGATTGCGGCACAGATGGCCGCGCGGCTGGGGCTGGAGCGGGACGCGGCAACAGAGGCGGCGCGGGGCGTGTTTCGGACGGATCTCTACCGTCGTCATCTGGGTGATGTGGGTGCGATCTTGCCAGGCGCGTCGGAAAAGATCGAAGGGGGAATCGAGGCTGGGACGGCGGTCGCGGCGGAGAACGGGCGTCTGATTCTTTCGGAGAATCGGCTTTTTGATGGGCGGGTTTTTGATCCGGCGGCTCAGTTGTGACCAAAAAACAGGCAGCGCGCTCCCCAATCATGCTGCGTTGCGGAAAACAGCGGTCAAATTGAACCCCGAGACTTGCCGTGCGCCAATTCCGTGCTCAGTGATAGTCGCGAGAGCAACGGCGCTCTCACTCTAAGACACCCACGACAGGGCGATCCGAGCAAAGCCGCTCGACCCATCCCGCGCAAACTGCGCTGGGACGGTCTAGCGGCTTTTTTGTTATGCGCGTCGCCCTTCAGTGGGCGACCACCGGAAAAAGGGGACTACCACCCGATGAAAAAAAATTCTCATAGGCGCCGCGCTCTCTGCGCTCGCTGCCACATGCGCCACCGCCGAGATGCTTGAGCTTGAGAAAGACGAGCTCACCTTCGGCTTCATCAAGCTCACCGACATGGCGCCGCTCGCCGTTGCTTATGAGCAGGGATACTTTTTGGACGAGGGTCTCTTCGTCACGCTGGAGGCGCAGGCGAACTGGAAGGTTCTCCTCGACGGCGTGATCGATGGACAGCTTGACGGGGCGCATATGCTGGCCGGTCAGCCACTTGCCGCCACAATCGGTTTCGGGACCGAGGCCCACATCATCACACCGTTCTCGATGGACCTGAACGGCAACGGGATCACCGTGTCGAACGAAGTCTGGGACCTGATGCGCCCGCACATCCCGTCGATGGATGATGGTCGCCCGCAGCACCCGATCTCGGCCGAAGCGCTGGCCCCGGTGGTCGAGCAGTTCCGCTCCGAGGGCAAGCCTTTCAACATGGGGATGGTGTTCCCCGTGTCGACGCACAACTACGAGCTTCGCTACTGGCTGGCCGCTGGTGGCCTGCATCCGGGCTACTACAGCCCTGAAAACGTTACAGGACAGATTGGGGCCGACGTGTTCCTGTCGGTGACGCCGCCGCAGATGCCCGCCACGCTCGAAGCTGGCACGATCTATGGATACTGCGTCGGTGAGCCCTGGAACCAGCAGGCCGTGTTCAAAGGCATCGGCGTTCCGGTCATCACCGACTACCAGCTCTGGAAGAACAACCCGGAGAAAGTGTTCGGCATCACGAACGAATTTGCCGAGCAGTATCCGAACACGACGCTGGCGATCACCAAGGCGCTGATCCGCGCGGCGATCTGGCTGGATGAGAACGACAACGCCAACCGCCCGGAAGCGGTGGAGATCCTGAGCCGTGCAGAATATGTGGGCGCGGATTATGAAGTGATCGCCAACTCCATGACGGGCTTCTTCGAGTTCGAGAAGGGCGACAAGCGGGACATCCCGGACTTCAACGTGTTCTTCCGCTACAACGCGACCTACCCGTTCTATTCGGACGCGATCTGGTACCTCACGCAGATGCGCCGCTGGGGTCAGATTGCCGAAGCGAAGCCGGACGAGTGGTATCACGAGGTCGCCAAGAAGGTGTACAAGCCTGCGATCTACCTCGAAGCCGCGCGCCTGCTGGTTGACGATGGGCTGGCGAACGAAGCTGATTTCCCCTGGGACTCGGACGGCTACAAAGCACCGACTCCGGCCGGAGATATCATCGACGGGATCGCCTATGACGGTCGTTCGCCGAACGCCTACCTCCAGAGCCTGCCAATCGGCCTGAAGGGCGAGCAGATGGTCGTCGGCACCGAAGTTCAGGGCTGATACGCGAAACTATTCTGCGGCTGCGAACGAATGCAGCCGCAGAATGCACTCACTCAGAAATGCCCGCACCGCATGTACACCGTGTGTACACACCCCGTACATCGCCGCGCTGCGGCAAACCAGAAATGCACAGGTTTTAGGCACCTATCGGCGCAAGCTGCGCCCGCAGAAATCGGCAGGAGATCCGCATGACCGCAGTCGATCCGAATATTCTTTCAGACGCAGACCGAGAGGCGCGTCGTGCCGTTTGGTTCACGCGCATCAACAAGGCGGACAAGTGGCTGACCGTGCTGGGCCTGTCCTGGGTAACGCCGGTCCTGAAAGCTGCCGCTGGCGACAACCCGAAGGCGCAGGTGTCCGAGATCTGGCGCCTACTGGGCGTTCCACTTGTGGCGGTTGCGGCGTTCCTACTCCTCTGGGGGACGCTCGCGCCGCAGGTGCAGACCTCGCTCGGTGCGGTACCGGGCCCGGCACAAGTCTGGGAGCAGGCGGTTAACCTGCATGAAGACGCACAACAGAAGGCCGCCAGCCGAGAGAAGTTTCAAGCTCAAGTGGCGCAGCTGAACGAGCGGCGCATTGCAAACTGTCAGGAACCGGTGCAGCGCGCGTATACCGGCGCACCGTCCTACTACCAGCAGATCAGCACCTCTATCGCGACGGTATTCTTCGGGTTCCTGATCGCAACCGTGGTCGCGGTACCCCTGGGGATCGCGGCCGGTCTGTCGCGGACAGCGAACGCGGCTCTGAACCCCCTTATTCAGATCTTCAAGCCGGTTTCGCCGCTCGCTTGGCTTCCGATTGTGACGATGATCGTTTCTGCCGTGGCGGCGTCGAATGACGGGCTTCTGCCGAAGTCCTTTGTGATCTCGGCCATCACCGTCACTTTGTGTTCGCTCTGGCCGACGCTGATCAATACGGCGCTTGGCGTCAGCTCGATCGACAAGGATCTGGTGAACGTCTCAAAAGTCCTGAAGATGTCGACCTGGACGAAGATCACCAAGCTTGTCCTGCCGTCCGCATTGCCCCTGATCTTTACGGGTTTGCGTCTGTCGCTGGGCGTCGGCTGGATGGTTCTGATCGCGGCCGAGATGCTGGCCCAGAACCCGGGGCTCGGCAAATTCGTCTGGGATGAGTTCCAGAACGGGTCGTCGCAGTCGCTGGCGAAGATTATGGTCGCGGTGCTGACCATCGGCATCATCGGCTTCCTCCTGGACCGTCTGATGTACGCGATCCAGTCGCTCTTCACCTTCTCGAACCATCGGTGAGCGCAATGAGCATTCTGAAAATCGAAGGCGTCTCAAAAAGCTACGGTGAAGGGGTCGGGCGGACGGATGTCCTGAATGGGATCGACCTGACCGTTGAGGAGGGGGAGTTTCTGGTCCTCCTCGGCTTTTCCGGGACCGGGAAGACAACGCTGATCAACCTCCTCGCCGGGTTGGAGAGGCCACGTGCGGGGTCCGTTACCTTCAAGGGGCAAGAGATTGAGGGACCGGGCCCGGAGCGCGGGGTGATCTTCCAGAACTATTCCCTGATGCCGTGGCTGACGGTGAACGGGAATGTGAGCCTCGCCGTGGACACGATCTTTCCAAACCTGTCCAAGGCCGAGCGGGCCGAGAAGGTTCAGCACTATGTGAAGATGGTGGGCCTGTCTCACGCAGCGTCGCGTCGTCCGGCGGAATTGTCGGGCGGGATGCGGCAGCGGGTGAACGTTGCGCGGGCACTGGCGATGAACCCCGAGGTCATGCTTCTGGATGAGCCGTTGTCTGCGCTGGATGCCCTGACACGGGCCAATCTGGCCGATGAGATCGAGCGGATCTGGGAGGGCGACAAGAAGACCTGCGTCCTGATCACCAATGATGTGGACGAAGCGATTGTTCTGGCCGACCGGATCATCGCGCTGAACCCTGATGGGACGCTGGGGGCAGAGTTCGGGGTGGAGATTGAGCGGCCCCGAGACCGGACCGCGATGAACCACGATGAGACGTTCAAGCGGCTTCGGGCGGATGTCACCAGCTACCTCATGGACGTGGGGATCGAGGCGAAGGTCGAAGGCAGCCGGATCCTGCCGGATGTGACGCCGATCCACGGTGTGCCGGCGGCAGTGGCGCGGGCGCAGGCGTCCGCGAACGAAGATCGCTATCTGGAGTTCTCGCAACTCGACAAGGTCTATCCGACGCCGAAAGGGCCGCTGACGGTTGTCGAGAACTTCGACCTCAAAATGAAGAAGGGCGAGTTCATCTCGCTGATCGGGCATTCGGGGTGCGGGAAATCGACCGTTCTGACCATGACGGCGGGTCTGAACGCCATCTCGAAGGGCGGCATCATCCTTGATG
>CAWUIX010000248.1:0-4708 GCA_963922395.1 uncultured Rhodobacterales bacterium
TCCTGATTGAGTTTCCAGGTTCCATCCACGGCGTCGATCCGGAGCCTGAAGGGCAGGATCATCCGCATCATGCGGTCGCGGACGTCGGGCGTCATCTTGTCCATGGTCCAGGGGGGCTTGGGCCGGAGCGTGTCTTCGAAATGTGCGGACTGGCGGGTGAGCATATCTTCAAGCGCGTCTTCGGGCAGGCGTTCGAGTCGTCCGCGCAGGTGAACGGCGACATAGTTCCAGGTAGGGACCTGATCTTCGGTGTCGTACCAGTCAGGCGAGATGTAAGCGTCCGGCCCCGAGACAGCGATCACAGCCGGGCCGTCGGGCAGGCGCGCGATGGGATTCGAACGCACGAGGTGGAGATCTGCTGTTTCGCCGTCCTCCCCCAGAAGGAACGGGATGTGGGCGAGGTGGGGGCCGGTCTCGCCGTTCACCGACAAAAGTCCGAAGCCGCGGGCACGGGCAAAGGCGAGGTTGCGGTCGCGGGGGGTGCCGCGGAAGGCGGGGTTCGGGTGCATGGGCTGAGGCTTGGCGCGGAATGGGTGGCTTGGCAAGGGGGCGCTGCCCCCATCGCCCTTCGGTCGATCCCCCCCGGGATACTTTTGGCCACATGAAGGATCAGGCGGTGAGTTGGGTCGGGTTGGCGCCTGTGATGGGGGTTCTGATGAGGGTGCCCGGGGTGTGGTCCGTGCTGAAGGCAACTTCCGCAAAGTGCTCGGTTCGGCCCATGCGGGGGCTTTCCATCAGGATATCGCGGGTCTGGCCGATCTGGGCGGCGAGGTGGCGGATGACCGCGGCTTCGCCTGCTTCGCGGAGGCGGGCGGCGCGGGTGCGGATCGTTGACCCGTCGAGTTGGGGCATCCTGGCGGCCGGGGTGCCGGGGCGCGGGGAGTAGGGGAAGACGTGGAGCCAGGTGAGGCCGCAGGCGTCGATCAGGTCGAGCGAGTTTTCGAACATCGCCTCGGTTTCCGTGGGGAAGCCTGCGATGATATCGGCGCCGAAGGTCATGTCGGGGCGGGCGGCGCGCGCCTCCTGGCAGAAGCGAATGGCGTCGGCGCGCAGGTGGCGGCGCTTCATCCGCTTCAGGATCATGTCATCCCCGGCCTGAAGCGAGAGGTGGAGGTGTGGCATCAGCCGGTGTTCGTGGGCGATGGCGTCTATGAGCGCGTCGTCCACCTCAATCGAGTCGATGGAGGAGATCCGGAGCCGGGGCACGTCGGTAAGGCGCAGGATGCGCTGTATGAGATCGCCAAGGCGCGGCGCGCCGGGCAGGTCGGCGCCCCAGGAGGTCAGGTCGACGCCGGTCAGGACGACTTCGTTGTAGCCGCGGGTCACCAGCCGGTTGATTTGATCAACGACGACCCCGGCCGGGACCGAGCGGGAGTTTCCGCGACCGTAGGGGATGATGCAGAAGGTGCAGCGGTGATCACAGCCGTTCTGCACCTGAACATAGGCGCGGGCGCGTGTCCCGAAGCCGTCAATCAGGTGGCCGGCGGTTTCGGTGACGGACATGATATCGTCGACCACCACAGGCTCGGTGTCGCCGGTGGCGAGGCCAACCCAGGTTGCGGGTGCCATCTTTTCCGAATTGCCGATCACGTGGTCGACCTCGTCCATGGCGGAGAAGCCGTCGGGATCGGTTTGCGCGGCGCATCCGGTGACGATGATGCGAGCGTTCGGGTTCTGGCGCCGGAGCTTTCGAATGTCCTGACGCGCTTTGCGCACGGCTTCCTGCGTCACGGCGCAGGTGTTGACGATGACCGCGTTCTCGAGGCCCGCGCGCGTCGCGAGATCCTCCATCGCGTGGGTTTCGTAGGCGTTGAGCCGGCAGCCATGGGTGGAGAAGACGGGTACCTTGCGGTCCATCAGAGCCCCTCCAGGAACGCGCGGGTGAGCGTACCGGTGAAGACATGGGCCGTGGGGCCGGTCATCCAGACACCATCGTCGCGCCAGTCGACGGCGATTGCGCCGCCGTCGAGATCAAGGATGACGGAGCGACCCGTCAAGCCGCGTCGCGCAGCCGCCACGGTAACGGCGCAGGAGGATGAGCCGGAGGCGAGAGTGATGCCTGTGCCGCGCTCCCAGACGCGCATGCGCAGGCGGTCCGGTCCGGTGATCTGGGCGATCTGGACGTTGGTGCGCTCGGGGAACAGGGCGTGGGTTTCGTGGCTAGCGCCGAACGTGGCGAGATCAATGGCGGTGACATCCTCCACGAAGAAGGTGCAATGGGGGTTGCCCATGCCGGTGGCCACGGGGTCGCCGTCTATGGGGAGGTGCAGGGTGTCCATTTCGCTGGCGAGCGGAACATCCTGCCAGTCGAGGAGCGGCGGGCCCATATTGACCGAGGTCAGGCCATCATCGGTCCGGCGGGCCGAGAGCACGCCACGCTCGGTCCGGAGCGTCATCTCGGTTTGGCCTGTCGCCTGCATTTCTGCGTCCGCAATGCAGCGCGTTGCGTTGCCGCAGGCGGCGGAGAGGGAGCCATCGGGGTTGTAAAAGGTGAGGTGGAGGTCCGCCGCCTCATCCCCGTCGATCAGAGCGAGTTGGTCAAAGCCCACGCCGCGGTGCCGGTCGCCCAGGGCGCGCGCGAGATCGGTGGTCACATCGAGAGGCGCGGCACGCCGGTCGATCACCACGAAATCATTGCCGAGCCCGTGCATCTTCTGGAACACGAGCGGCGCGTCTGAGGCATCTCTGGCCATGGATCGCGCATATAGACGTCTGCACGCGGCAAATCCAGTGGATCAGGTGGTTGGACTATACGGGTGCGCCGCCGGAGCCCACGCGTGCGGCGAGCCAGGTTAGGGGGGATTCCTGTGGCATCCGCTTCAGCGCGCGCTGGGGGTTTTCCATCACCTCGTCGTAGCGTTCGGTCATGGCATCGCCGCCCGCATCGGTCAGCCACCAGCCCACCAGGGCGCACCAGTCGAAGTGGTCGTGGACCTCTTCGCTGACAGAGAGGGTTTTGTCGCCGTCACGGATCAGCGTCTGAACTTCGACGGAGGTTGTGACGGAGCCGTCCTCCTGCTCAGCCGAGTAGAGGACGGTCTGTTCGGTGTCCGTCTCTTCCAGGATCTTCGCATGAAAGCTGTGTTCGGTGACGACCATCTCGCTGGTGCAGGGGTCCGGGGCCTCGATCTTGAAGAAGACCTCGAAGAACCCGTCTGCGCCCGCGAATCCGGTGCGGCGAATGTCGGATTGTGCGTCGGGATAGAGGAAGAGCCGTGATCGCGCTTCTTCGATGGGAAGCGGCACCTTCAGGCGCAGTCTGGCGCGGCGTTCGCCGGCGGGGCGACCGGACAGGGCCCAGATGACCACAAGGACGAGGCCCATCGCCAGGAAGAGTATGCCGAACGAGGTGGCGCCCAGGACCACCACGAACCCGACGATCGCGCCGGAGGAAATCATGTGCGCAAGCGCCGCGCAGGCCCAGGGGGCGGCGGCGGCGATCAGGGCCATGGTGATGGAAAAGCCGACCGCCTCGAGCCAGCCGCCGGGGAACCGGACGGCGAGGGCGGCCATGACACAGGTCCAGGCTGCGGTCAGGCCAAAGATCCATTCGGGTGAGGCGAAGAACGAGCCGGGGGCGACCAGCAGTCCGGCTGGCACGGCGCCGAGGAGGGGGAGTGTGCCCGTCACTGCGATCTGGCGGCGCAGGCGGAACAACCGGTAGAGCGCGTGGCTGGCGAATGGGAGGGCGGCAGCATGGTCCATGCGCCGGACCCTGTCGCGCAAATGGGGCAATCTCCCGGCGGGGGCGCGGCAGGGGGGTGGCCTAGGGCGCTTTTCGGTCCGTGTGGTTTCAGGGCCAAACCAGAAAGGCGCCCATTCCCCCTTGACGGGTAGAGGCGTGGAGGCTAGGTCCGGCGCCCGAGTGGGCCGTTAGCTCAGTTGGTAGAGCAACTGACTTTTAATCAGTGGGTCACAGGTTCGAATCCTGTACGGCTCACCACTAACACAGCAAAAACAAATACTTGAGCGCCTGAGCGATCCGTAAGGGACAGGCGCCTCATTGCTGTGTCTGTCATGCGTCCGGATTGGGCCGTTTCGCAAAACCCAGTCTCGCCGACCGAATCCCAGTGTGAGTAACGACCCTTAAGGTCCCCTCGCAGCAACTCGGCATCGCCGCAATATCTGCGTCCGGCTTCTCGCGGGGTTCCTCATTCCACGTTTCGCATCTTAGACCATTGGCGTAAGCGGGCTGGTCCTGATTATTGGGTTGGCACTTCGGATACTTCGGAGCCACACCGATGCTGCTCGGTTCATGAAGGAATTTGCTTTGAACAACCATCTGCGGGGGAACATCAGGCATGAGCGCGTCTGGACTGCGTCAGTGGGCGAGTACTCCTGCTTAGTCCGGACCAATCGAATAGATCTTTTGACCGCTAATTGAGCCCGAAACCGGATGTCGGCGAACCTTTCCAGGGCCAGCCCGTTTGCGCAACTTGCCACCTGTGCGTCCAGCAGGATCGAGCGGTCGACCTCTCTGCAATATGCTTCCAATCGGAAGGCCCGGCTGACGGTCTCTCCGCAGACCTTGAACTCTTGCCGATCCGATGAACCGACGCTGCCCGACGCGACCTGTCCAGCCGCCGTCGCAGAACCGGCGGGTTCATAGACGCAAGACCCAGGGATGCGCCACTCAGACCGATAGCAATTGGAGGTCAAGTAGTCTCAATGAAAGGGTCATTCCTACCCGTAACGCCAAGAAGCCGAG
>CAWUIX010000249.1:0-4704 GCA_963922395.1 uncultured Rhodobacterales bacterium
CTTGAGTTCCTGGGCCAGAAGGACGATCCCCCGCTCATTCTTTGGGTGTTGCCAGACGCATCATCCGCAACTGGCTTCGACCGTGTGGTGACCTTCGAAAGCGGGTCCGTGGTCTCGGATCAAAGGCACAATCCGGCGGATCCCTCATGATAACCCTTGCCGACGAAACCGAAGCCCTCGCCTCTGCGTCGACGCTTAAGTTCCTGTCTGAAACGAAACTTCGGCAACTTGCACTCGTGTCCGAACGCTTCGTCTTTCAGGACGGGGATACGATCATCGCGCAAGGCAGCGGAGGTGAAGACGGCTACATCCTGTTGGACGGTGAGACGGACGTTTCGATCGACCTGTCAGACGGACCTCGCTTCCTCGCAACCATGGGGAAAGGGTTCATCGCAGGAGATCACGCCCTGATCATGGGAGGGCCCTACAAGGTGACTGTCCTGGCGCGGGGCACCACCCATGTCTTGCGGATCCAGCGCGAGGACCTGCTCATTCTTCTCGACGGGGATCGCGAGGCGATGTCGGAGATGCTCAATACACTCGCCGAGCGGAAAGCGGCCGCGGAAGAGATGTTCTCCATCTCGCTAGACGACCTATGACGGCATCCCTCAACAGGACGCCATGCGCGGTAACGCATTGCCTATGGCTGATCAAATCGACAAAGATGCTGCCGAAACGATGAAAATCCTTCACATTAGCAATGCCAACAGGTCCGGTCCTCGAACTCAAGCACCTCCAGATGATCCAGGCGATCGCCAAGCACGGGCGCGTCACCGACGCGGCCAGCGCCCTGGGGCTGACCCCGTCGGCTCTCTCCCACCGTATTCGAGAGGCCGAACGGCGGCTTGACGTCGCGCTCTTTACCCGCCTCCACAAGCGACTCCGCATGACACCCGCCGGGGAGCTCCTCGCAGATGTCGCAGACCGGATGATCGGCGATCTCGAACGTGCTGAGGCGGACGTGCGCCGGATGAATGCAGGCGTCGCCCACGTGGTCCGGATCGCGGTTGAGACGTACAGCGCCTACCACTGGCTCCCATCCTTTCTGGAAGTGCTGCAAACACACCATCCCGGGATAGAGCTTCAGGTGATGGCGGCTGCAGGCCAGGCCCCGATCCAGGCGTTGCTCGAACGAAACGTAGATCTCATCATCGCGTCTGAAGTTCCGGACCGTGTGGGCCTAAAGTCCGAACACCTCTTCGAAGACGAACTCCGCTTTATCATGCCGCCCAACCATCCACTCGCCGGTCGGCCCTATGTAAGCGGACCCGATGTCGTCGGCGAAAACTTCATAACAACCACCAAGACGCCTGCGCCAGATCGAGAGTTCGCGCGCCTCTTTCGCCCTCAGGAAAGCTACCCCCGCTGGACCGCAGCTGTGGAACTGCCCGAGGCAATCGTCGAGCTCGTCGCCGCAGGTCAGGGAACCAGCGTCCTTGCAGGCTGGGCCATCCGACCAGCCATAGCCTCTGGGCGCATGGCAGCGGCGCGTGTGGGGGAGGCTGGCATCCTCATTTCCTGGCAAGCAGTTATGAGAGCAGAAGACGCCGATCAGGGCCCGATCGCGGAGGTCGCGCGCCTCCTGTTGGACTGGTCGGACAACGGAACGGCATTCGGGCAGGAGACCGAACAATGAAGATTGCGTTTGTAGGTCTAGGAACAATGGGCCGGCCCATGGCGGGATGCCTGGCTGCAAAGTTCGACGTCGCCGGATGGGACGTCAGCGAAGAAGCCCGTGAAACCTTCTCTCCGGCGCCGAGCCGTCTTCAGGACGCACTAGCGGGCGCGGAGGTTGTCATAAATATGCTGCCAGAGGGCGCGGACGTCGCCCACCTCTGCCACACTTCGCTTTTCCAGATACTCCCAGCTGGAACTCTGATTATCGATTGCTCAACGATCGACGTCGAAACCTCCCGAGCCCTCTCCGCCGAAGCTGCTGAGAAGGGTGTCGGCATGATCGACGCGCCCGTATCCGGTGGTGCCGAAGGCGCAGCCGCAGGCACACTCAGCTTCATGGTCGGCGGGGCAGAGGGCGACGTCGCCCGCGCGCGTCCCGTGCTTGAGGTGATGGGCTCAAACATCCGACACTTCGGATCCGCCGGATCAGGACAGGCCGCCAAGGCCTGCCACAATATGATCTGCGGCATTACCGCCCTGGGAGTCTGCGAAGCCTTCGCCCTTGCAGATGCGCTCGGCCTCGGTGCCGAGATCTTTTTCGAGCTCTGCAAAGGGGCCGCCGCGCAAAGCTGGATCCTCGAAAACCGATGCCCCGTGCCAGGACCGGCGCCAAACGCACCGTCATCCAACGATTACGCGCCCGGCTTCGCCGCAAGGCTCATGGCGAAGGACCTACGCCTCGCACAGGCCGCCGCAACAGCAACCGGTCAAGCGACACCCTTCGGCGCCGAAGCCGCAAGACGCTTCACGGCATTTGCAGAAGAGGGCGACGGCTCGCTCGACTTTTCCGCAATCTATCGAACGATACGTACCGAGCCGTCCTAGCGCTCAAGCCTTCAGTCGGATGCTCTCCGGATCGTATACATGCGGATTGTGCCGAACCGCGGCACGCATCTCGCCAAACGCGCGGACCGCGCAAGCACCACCTTTCTGCAGTGTCCCACGCCGCACATATCCAAGCACCAACAGCTTCCCGGTTCGAAACCCAGTCGTCGCCGATGTCACATACCCGATCAATGCACCGTCCCGCAGGATCGGATCGGAGGGCAGGGGATCTGGCCCACCGTCCGTGACCTCCAATCCTACAAACTCCCAATCCGCGGGCTCGGAACTCTGCGCAAGCACAGCATCCCGCCCAACGAAATCCCCCTTCTGAAGTGCTGCAAATCGATCCAGCCCGGCGTCAAAAAGCGTGTACTCCGTCCCGAAATCCGAGCCCCAGCCATGGTACCCCTTCTCGATTCGCATGGCGTTCAGTGCGTAGGATCCAAAGTTGCATATCCCGTGCGAGAGACCGGCCTCCCAGATCGCAGCATAAACGGCTGGCAGGTCGTCGGATGAAAGGTGCAACTCCCACCCCAACTCGCCCACATAGCTCACCCGAAGTGCAGTCACCTTCGCGCCGGCCACAGTAATCTCTCGCACGCTCATCCAAGGCGCCGCTCGGGTAGACAGATCCGCCTCCGTCAATTGCGCCAGCACATCCCGCACCTTGGGACCCATCAAGAGGAGAGCGCCGTCATGGTGATATCCCTTTTCCAGGACGACCCCCGTCTCCGGGATACGCCCAGAGAGCCAGTCAAAATCCCGGTCCACGGCAACCGTCGGACCACACAGTAAGAACCGATCCTCGCCCAGCCGCGCAATCGTGGCTTCTGACCAGATCCGCCCCGTGGATGTCAGCATGTAAGACAACCGAACCCGTCCAACCGCTGGCAGAGCTCCGCAAAAGACCTCCGACAGAAACGCGGCCGCCCCGGGTCCCTCAACCCGAAACTTCGTGAACCCGCCATGGTCCATAACCCCGACCGCATCCCGAACGGTTTCACACTCTGCACGCACCGCGCCGTGCCAGGGCTCTTCGTGAAAACTCAACGCACCGGTGTCTTCCGCACCCGGGCGCTCGAACCACATCGCCCGCTCCCACCCGCCGATCTGTCCGAACACCGCTCCTTTTTCTTTGAGGGTCGGGTAGAGCGGCGTTTGCTGGACAGGCCGCCCGGCCTCCAAGAGCCGATGCGGATAGGGAATGGCATATTGCAGCCCATAATGCTCCGCCGCACGATCCGCCGCATAGCCGGTTGTCGCCCAAGCACCAAACCGCCTCGGATCCCAGGTCGCCAGATCCCATTCCGTCTCCCCGCCGGTTAGCCACTCTGCCATGGCCTTCCCGATCGCTGCGGAATGCGTGATCCCGATCTGCACGCCAGTTGCGTGGTAGAAATTCGGTACGCCAAAGCCCGGTCCAACCAGCGGGAGCGCGTCCGGCGCATACGGAATAGGCCCATTCACGAACCGTTTCGCCCCGGCCTCGGCAAGCAGCGGCACATGGGCCATCGCCGCCTCGAACACTGGTATCATGTCCTCGATCTCATCAGGGAAAAGCTGATGATCAAAAGCACGCGGCACGCTGTCTTGCCAGACCGCCCGTCCCTCATGCGCATACGAGCCCAGCAAGAACGCATCCCGCTCGCGTCGCAGATAGAACCGCAGGTCAGGATCCCGGATCAAAGGAAATAGCTCCGCATCCTCCGAAAGTTGGGGCAGCGCATCGGTCACCATGTACTGGTGCTTTAGCGTCGCCACCGGCAGATGCAGCCCTGCAAGCGCAGCAATCTCACCGCCACTTGACCCAGCCGCATTGATCACGGTGCCCGCGATCACGTTTCCCTTGTCCGTCTGCACAAGCCATTCGCCCGACCGCCGCAACGCGAGACCCGTAACCCGCGTATGTCGCTGAACTTCCGCCCCCTTCGCACGCGCATGAAAGGCAAGCGCCTGGGTCAGTTGGCTTGGGTCAATGTCCCCCTCATAGGGGTCCAGAATGCCGCCAAGAACCGTCCCGTCGTCCTCCCAATAAGGATGCCGTTCGGAAATCTCCGCACTGCTCACAATGGGCAGCTCAAACCCAGCCGACTGCGCCACACCGTTCAGATGCTGAAACAGCTCCATCCACTCCACAGTATGCGCAGGCCAAATGGCGCCGGTGTGCCGATAGGTGATGGGCGCATCAGGATCCTTCGCCAA
>CAWUIX010000250.1:0-4703 GCA_963922395.1 uncultured Rhodobacterales bacterium
CGGCCTTCGACATCGTAGACGCCTGCCGACAGGTCGCCCGCTTCGCGGACGGAGGTTGAGAATGCGGTTCTGACGAGGGCTTGAGCCTGTTCTTCGACGATGGAGATCAGGCGGTTCCACATGACCTGCATCGCGACCTTACCGGTGCTTTCAACGGTCATTCTGCGTCCTCCAACCGGCGGTCGATGCGAAGTGTTCCATCAGCCAGAGATTCGATCGATCTGGATGACGGCACGACGATTGCTGTTTCGTCTTCTGTCAGTACAGCCGGACCGGCTGCCGACATTCCGGGGCGCAAGTCGCCGCGCTCTATAGCTTGGGCCGAAACAAATCGTCCGATTGCGGGATCAAACAGCTCACGGTCATTGGTTGTCGGGTGGGCCCCGTTTGGTTCGATGCGATCAACAGGGGATACCTCCGGGACCTTTGTGAACGTGTTGACCGACCAGACCGTGATTTCGGGCACCGTACCTTCGACCGTGCGGTCGAAGAGAGCGGCGTATTCCTCTTCGAACCGGGATTGAATGATGCCCGGGGACAAGTCGCCCAATATGTCCGTAGGCAGGCGAACCGGGATCTCCCATCCCTGTCCTGCGTAGCGCATGTAGATCCGGTGCTCAGACAGACTGCCCGTTTCCGGCGCGCAGGTGTCTATGAACTGCTGTCCTTCCTGTTCCAACTCTTCGAAGATGCGCCGCGCGGCTTCGCCATCAAACTGATCGAGGCGCATGAAGACGGATCTGTTCGCCTCGAAGCTGAACGGTGCACGGAGAAAGCCGATTGCGGATCCCACACCGGCGCCTTCTGGGACGAGACAGGTCTTGATTCCCAATTTTTCGCAGAGTCTGGCGGCATGGAGTGGCGCGCCACCGCCGAATGCAATCATGGTGTAGTCGGAGAGGTCCTCGCCATTCTCCACGGCATGGACACGCGCGGCATTTGCCATGTTCTCATCGACGACTTCAGAAATGCCCCAGGCGGCCTCGATGGGATCCATCGACAGAGACGAAGCAATGTCGTTCGTCACCGCAATGGTCGCTGCCGCCTTGGACAGGGGAATTGATCCGCCTGCAAATCGCGCGGGATCGAGGCGTCCGAGCAGAAGATCGGCGTCGGTGACGGCTGGATGCACGCCGCCGCGACCATAGCTGGCAGGCCCCGGTTCTGACCCAGCGCTTTCCGGGCCGACTCGGATCTGATCAAGCCGGTCGACCGTTGCAATTGATCCGCCACCTGCGCCGATCTCGACCATATCGATGACCGGGATTGAGATCGGCATGCCCGAGCCTTTCTTGAACCGGTAGCTCCGGGCGACTTCGAAAACGCGCGCCGTTTTGGGGCGCTGATTTCGAATCAGGCAGATCTTGGCCGTTGTGCCGCCCATGTCGAAAGACAGGACCCGATCCAGACCGTGGCGCGCCGCGAGATGTGCCGCAAACACGGCACCGCCGGCCGGGCCGGATTCCACCAGGCGGACGGGAAAATCAGCGGCGTCTTCCAGACTCATCAACCCGCCGCCAGAATGCATGAGGTAGACGGGGCAATCGGCGCCTTCTGAAGCCAGCCGACCCTTGAGACGGTCCAGATAGCTCTTCATCATCGGCTTGATGTAGGCGTTTGCGATTGTGGTGTTGAAGCGCTCGTACTCCCGCATCTGGGGAGAAACCTCGGAGCTAATGGAAATCGAAACACCGGGCATCGCGTCAGCCAAAATCTCGCGGACCGCGATCTCGTGGGCGTCGTTCGCGTAGGCATGCAAGAAGCCAATTGCGATACTGTCGTATCCGGCGTTGGCCAGGCGGGCGGCCAGGTCCCGGACCTCGTTTAAATCGAGTGGGGTCAGGACGTTGCCATTTGCGTCCATCCGCTCCGCAACGACGTAGCGACGGTTGCGCGGCAGCAGAGGATCCGGGAGCACCAAGTTCAGGTCGTACTGTTCGAACCGGCTTTCCGTGCGCATCTCAATCACGTCGCGGAAACCCTGTGTCGTGATCAGGGCCGTCTTGGCGCCCCGCCGCTCGATCAGGGCGTTTGTGGCTAGCGTCGTCCCGTGGATGATCTGTGAAAGCTCTGACGGTGCTGCGCCGGACGCATTGCAAACCTTGTGCAATCCTTCGACGATTGCGTCCTCGGGGCGTGCGTAGGTGGTCAAAGCCTTGGTTGAACTGCGCTGATCCCCGACCTCCAGCACAACGTCTGTAAACGTGCCACCGATATCTACGCCCAGTCGCGCCATACCACTCCCTGCCTTGTCGGCGGACCCTAGCGCCGACGCCCTGGGAGTGCCATGGCCTTTGGTCCGCGCCGCGTGGTTTACATTCCGCGCATCTCCTGTTGTTCTCCCGCGCAACTGGCGCAGGGCGCCTTTCTGGATTGGTCCGTTTCCTATGTCGCAAGCTCAGAAATCCGTCGCAGTGGGTCCCGTCCACTTTGCCAATGATGCGCCGTTCGCGTTGATCGCAGGTCCCTGCCAGATTGAGACCGTGGATCACGCTCGGCAGATGGCGGAAGGCATTGCAGAAGCCGCCGCCGGCGCGGGCGTTTCCTGGGTCTACAAGTCGTCTTTCGATAAGGCGAACCGATCTTCTCACAACACTGCACGCGGTCTTGGTCTGGAGGAGGGACTGGAGGTTCTGGGACGGATCAAGGAGGAGTTCTCGGTGCCGGTGCTGACCGATGTGCACCTGCCGGAGCAATGCGCGCCGGTCGCAGAGGTCTGTGACATTCTTCAGATCCCGGCGTTTCTGTCCCGCCAGACCGATCTTCTGCTTGCCGCCGGGGAGAGCGGGGCAGCCGTCAATGTGAAGAAGGGACAGTTCCTTGCGCCGTGGGACATGGCGAACGTCGCGGCGAAGATCGCCTCCACCGGCAATGAAAAGATCCTGCTTTGTGAGCGCGGTACGTCCTTTGGATACAACACGCTTGTCTCGGACTTTCGGGCGCTGCCGCAGATGGCCGAGACGGGTTACCCGGTAGTTTTTGATGCGACGCATTCCGTGCAGCAACCTGGCGGAAAGGGCACATCTTCGGGCGGTGATCGGCGGTTCGTTCCGCCGTTGGCGCGCGCGGCCGTAGCCGTGGGTTGCGCTGCGCTTTTCATCGAAACCCATCAAGACCCCGACAATGCACCGTCTGATGGACCGAACATGGTGCCCCTGCCTGAAATGGCGGGGCTCTTGAGGCGGTTGCGGGCGGTTGAGGCCGCGGCACACCCCTGATGTTCAAGCGGGAGGAACTGGAGGCCGCATCGGAGCTCGTTTACCGGCAAATGAGTCCGACGCCGCAATATGAGTGGCCGACGCTTTCTGCAAGGACAGGCGCAGAGGTCTGGGTCAAGCATGAGAACCACACCCCAACCGGTGCCTTCAAGGTTCGAGGTGGCATCACCTTTGTTGATTGGCTGCGGCGGACGCACCCCGAGGCGCGGGGTATTATCACGGCAACACGCGGCAATCATGGGCAATCGCAAGCAAGGGCAGCACGAGCGGCAGGTCTGCGGGCCCTGATCTATGTTCCGCATGGCAATTCGACTGAAAAGAATGCGGCGATGGCGGCATTCGGCGCCGAGGTCGTTGTTCATGGAAGCGACTATGATGAGGCTCGGGAAGAGGCCCTGCGTGTGGCGGAGGCTGAGGGCCTTTACTTCGTACCCCCGTTCCACCGCGAGTTGGTGCGTGGGGTCGCGACTTATGCCTACGAGTTCCTGCGGGCGGTGCCTGATCTCGACACGGTCTATGTCCCCATCGGCTGCGGTTCGGGGATTGTGGGTGTGATTTCGGCACGGGACGCCCTTGGCCTTGGGGCCGAGGTTGTTGGGGTGGTGAGCGAGAACGCCCAGACCGCGAAACTGTCTGCAGAAGCTGGACGTTTGGTGCAGACGAATGAGGCGCGGACGTTTGCCGATGGGATTGCGGTTCGGGTACCGGTGCAGGAGGCTTTAGAGGTCTACGGAACGGGCGCTGCGCGCATTGTGACTGTTTCGGATGACGGGGTCGCGGACGCCATTCGGATTTACTTTCAGGACACTCATAACGTTGCCGAGGGTGCGGGCGCGGCGCCGCTCGCGGGGCTTTTGAGCGAGCAGGAGAAGATGGCCGGTCTAAAGGTCGGCGTCATTCTGTGCGGCGGCAACATCGACAGCGACTGGATGGCCCAGGTGCTGTCCGGAGGGACGCCGTCGCCACGTTAGATGGTCCCTGCGTCGGCGGAGCGTGGGGCCGAGAGGGGATACCTTTCTAGCACCTCATACTGCGCGCCATCGACGCGAAGATGCGACGAGAACAATGCAAAGCTGGTGATCGAAAGAGGGGATAGTCCGAATGCCGCGTGCGCGGTGAGGATCTTCGCCACCTGCGGTCCGGCGTCCTCGCTTTGACGAAACCGGGCCAAGGTAATGTGTGGAACAAACCGGCGACGCTCCAGCGTTAACCCGGCGTGCCGCACAGCAGTGGTTACTTTGGCATGCAGGTAGCTCAGGTCTTCACTCGGTTCTGCCCCTGCCCAGAGTGCGCGCGGCTTCCTTCCGAAAACATCTAACCCTCTGATCCTGAAAGAAAATGCGGGCGCGCTTATGGCTGATAGCGTGTCGTGAAGTTCGATCAATTCGTCCTCGGTCACGTCTCCGACGAAGGCGAGTGTGAGGTGCAGGTTTTCCGCTTCAACCCGTCTCCCCGCTGAGAGGCGATCGATCAGTCCAGACAGGG
>CAWUIX010000251.1:0-4684 GCA_963922395.1 uncultured Rhodobacterales bacterium
CGATCCCACCCGGCATCACATAGCAACCGGCGGCATCCAGAACCTCATCGCCGGACAGATCCGGCCCGATCTCAACAATCTGCCCGCCCTCGATTTTCACATCCGCCGCATAGGTCAGATCCGCGGTCACCACTGTGCCGCCTTTGATCACTGTGCTCATCATCTCTCCCCGTTCATCTGGCCCGCCCCTTCTTCTTGGTCGAAATACGGCGGGGGTCCGGGGGCAGCGCCCCCGGGGGTTTCAGTCTTTGTAATCCGGTGCCTCTTTGTCGAGGATCCGCTTCATCTCGGCAAAATGCGCGAACTCGGCGTCCTTCACGGTGCTCCATTCGGCCGCGGTTTCCTCGGCCAGATCATCGGGCATCACAGCCAGCTCCTGCCCCGTCTGATAGGCCATCACCATGGTCCGCGCTGCGCGCTCAAGATGGTACAGTGCATCCCAGGCCTCGGCCACCGTCGCGCCGAAGGTGGTCACGCCATGGTTCTGCATCATCACAGCGTCATGGTTGCCGATGGTCGTCGTGATCCGCTCGCCCTCGGCCCCGTCATTGGCGATCCCACCGAAGTTCAGGTCATAGGCCAGGCGATTGTGAAACCGCGCCGTGACCTGATCAATGGGCTTGATGCGCGGATCCTTAAGCCCCGCCAGCGCCGTGCAATGGGGCGGATGAATGTGCAATGCCGCGCGTGCCTGAGGCAGATTGCGATGAATCGCCCCGTGGATCGACCAGGCCGATGGATCGGGCGCGTCAGGCCGGTCCATCGTGTCGGGGTCATCCGCATCACACAGGATCAGGTCCGAGGCTCGCACCCGGCTCCAATGCACCCAGCGCGGGTTGATCAGGAACTTGCGCCCATCCGCCGAGACCGCCACCGAAAAATGGTTCGCCACCCCTTCATGCCAGTCCGCCCGGCACGCCAGCCGGATCGCGGCGGCAAGGTCGATGCGAAGCTGGGTTTCGTCCAGGGTGATGTCGTGCTGGGTCATGGGCATATCCCCTCTCTGCCGCCGTCCCGGGCTTGACCCGGGACCTCTCGGCAAAAGCCTACTCCAGCGCGACCTCCAAGGCGAGATCGCGCCAGGTCGGATTGTCCTTGCCGATCAGGTCGTTCTTCCAGGCCCGCCGCCAGCGCTTCAAACGCCGCTCGCGCTCCAACGCGTCGCCCCGTGTGGCATGCACCTCGACGTAGACAAGTTTCCGGATACGATACTTTGAGGTGTGTACGCCGCCTGCGCCACTGCGATGCTGTTCGATCCGCCGGACAAGGTCGTCCGTCGATCCGATATAGATCGCCGTGTTCGAGGCGCAGGCCAGAATATAGACGTAGAACGCCATCCCCCAGCGATGGCCTAACAAGGTTAACCGAGCGCAAACGCCGTCCCGGGCTTGACCCGGGACCTCGTGGGGCACCGTCGGCAAGGTCCCGGGTCAGGCCCGGGACAGCGGGTGGACGGCCGCAGGGCGTCACTCCACGATCTCCGCCGTCTCTACCACCGCGTGGAACAGGACGTTGGTCCCCGCCGCCGCCCATTCGGGCGAAATCTCTTCGGCCTCATTGTGCGACAGCCCATCGACACAAGGGCACATCACCATCGCCGTGGGGGCCACACGGTTGATCCAGCAGGCGTCATGGCCCGCGCCCGACACGATATTGCGGTGGGAGTAGCCCAGGCGTTCCGCCGCGTTCCGCACCGCGCTCACACAGCCTTCGTCAAACATGACAGGATCGAAATGACCCACCGGCTCAATCTCGATCCCAAGGCCAAGCTCATCCGCGATCTCAGCCGCCTCTTTCTCCAGCCGTGCGCGCATGGAGGTCAGTTTTTCCAGATCCGGGGAGCGGAAGTCGATTGTAAACACCGCCTTCCCCGGGATCACGTTCCGCGAGTTCGGGTAGACATTGGCGTGGCCCACCGCCCCCACGGCGTTCGGCTGATGGTCCATCGCGATCTGGTGCACGGCTTCCGTAATGCGGGCCATTCCAAGCCCCGCGTTCACCCGCATCTCCATGGGCGTCGATCCGGTGTGCGCGTCCTTGCCGGTCAGCGTGACCTCCAGCCACCAGAGCCCCTGCCCATGGGTCACGACACCGATATCCACGTCCTCCGCCTCAAGGATCGGCCCCTGTTCGATATGGAGTTCAAAGAAGGCATGCATCTTCCGCGCGCCCACCTCTTCGTCACCTCTCCAGCCGATCCGGGCAAGTTCATCGCCAAAGGTTTTGCCGTCGGCATCCTCGCGCGCATAGGCCCAGTCCTGTTCATGGATGCCTGCAAACACGCCAGAGGCCAGCATCGCCGGGGCAAACCGCGTGCCTTCCTCGTTGGTCCAGTTCGTGACGACGATTGGATGTTTTGTCTTGATGCCAAGGTCATTGAGCGAGCGAATGATCTCCAGGCCACTCAGGACCCCCAGAACTCCATCGTATTTGCCACCCGTCGGCTGCGTGTCGAGGTGCGACCCCACGTAGACAGGCAGCGCATCGGGGTCCGTCCCTTCGCGGCGGGCAAACATCGTTCCCATCTGGTCGAGCCCCATGGTCATGCCCGCGGCCTCGCACCAGGACTGAAAGAGCGCGCGCCCCTCACCATCCTCATCCGTCACTGTCTGGCGGTTGTTCCCACCCGCAACGCCGGGCCCAATCTTCGCCATTTCCATCAGGCTGTCCCAAAGCCGCTCGCCATTGATCTTCAGGTTTTCTCCGGGGGCGGGCATGGGCGGTCTCCTCTGGCACATGGGATTCTGACCAAACGGTCAAAACCGAAGCGACCACGAAGCCCGGCAGGCGTCAATTGGAAATCTCGTCCCTGAGCCCTCCAAGATTGGCACTGCCTGAAATCTGGCATTTCGTTTGACCGTTTGGTCAAATCCGGGCAAGGCTCTCTCTCATGAACGAGGCGGCGCCACAGACCCGGATCCAGAAGCGGAACACCCGCGTGATCCTGGACGCCGCGCTAGAGATCTTCTCGCAGCACGGGTTTCGAGGGGCGACGCTCGATCAGATCGCGCAGGCCGCGGGCCTGTCAAAGCCCAATCTCCTGTATTACTTCCCGTCGAAGGAGGCGATCCATGTCGCGCTTCTGTCGGGACTGATGGACACCTGGCTCGATCCGTTGCGGCGGCTCGACCCCGAAGGTGACCCGGTGGAAGAGATCGTCGGCTATGTCAGGCTGAAGCTTCAGATGGCGCGGGACTTTCCGCGCGAAAGCCGGCTATTCGCAAACGAGATCGTGCAGGGCGCACCGCGCATTCTCGACCAGATCGAGGGACCTCTGAAGGCACTCGTCGATGAGAAGGCCGCGGTGATCGGCACCTGGGCGGAGGCGGGGCGTATCGCGCCGCTCAATCCCCATCACCTGATCTTCTCGATCTGGGCCACGACCCAGCATTATGCGGATTTCGACGCGCAGGTTCGGGGGATCCTGCCTGCCGACGCGGCACCGTTCGAAGAGGCGGAAACGTTCTTGGCCGACTTCTTCCGGCGCGCCCTCTCGATCCGTTAACCTTAAGCTAAGAAACCTCTGGATTTTAACCCGCTGGCAGGGTTCGCCGCCTACCCTCCCGTACAATTGGGGGATGTAAAGGAGAGTGGGAATGATACCCCAGATCGGCCCTATTGTGCCGGCTGTGCCGGGCGTTCCGGCCACGACCGAAACCAAGGCAGAGCCTCCGGAACCGGTGCCACCGCTTTCGGAGACGCCAAAAATCGACCCGGCCTCAACAGACCGGCCCGTGCGACCGACGACAGAGGCGGACGCAACGGATCCGGCGCTGGCGGATGCACCTTATCCAGGGGAGGCGGATGATCCGAACTCACCTGCTGGCCCGCCGCCTGCCTTTGAGGCCTCCGTTCTCGACCGGACGCTGGAAGCCCAGGAGGCGCAGGTGCGGTCAGAGGCGGTCGAAGCACCGCCAGAACCTGGTGCTGAGCGTTCTGACACCTCCGCAGACACGGATGCCGCGCCCGCCGAGGCGTCTGATCCGTACGAGGTGCCACCCTCCAAGGCGGAACGCGCGATGGAGGATGTGGGCACCCTGCGACGGATCGAAATTCCGCTCGACACGGCCACGGTGGATATCACCCGTTGAGATGGATGTACGGGCGATGCCCTTGAACGGCGCCTCTCAAGCGTGAGCTTGTGGGGCTCTGCCCCACACCCCGGAGTATTTCTGCCAAGATGAAGGACAGACACGTTCAGGGATTTCGAACGATCAGGCGTCCTCTTCCGCCATCGCAAAATCGATATGCAGGTGATTTCCGTCCGGGTCCCAGACATTGACCTGAAGGATGCCAAAGTCGGGGATCCGGGCGATCCGGTAGGTCTCTTCCTTGGCATCCAGCCGTTCGAGAAATCCCTTCAGACCCTTGGCCTGAAACGCCCCATGCTCGAGTTTGAGATCTGTGCCCGGATCCGCGGGCGACGGCTGCACCTCCACCAGATGCACAAGCGCGTGGTCGCCCGCATACATCCACGCCCCTGGAAAGCCGAAGTTCGGGCGGGGGCCGCTCGTCATGCCCAGGACGTCGGTGTACCAGGCCACCATCGCATCGAGCTGCCCGGTCCTGAGGTTGATGTGGTCAAGGCGTTCAATCACCGCTTCACTCCGCTGCCTTCGCCGCTGGATTGTTCGGATGGGTCGTCCAGTTGGCGTAGTCCGCCTCGACGACCTTGCCGGTTCGT
>CAWUIX010000252.1:0-4666 GCA_963922395.1 uncultured Rhodobacterales bacterium
TGTTGCTCTGGAAAATTGTGCGCACGCGACCTTCCATGACGCCGGTGCCGGCATCGAGATCGACCACAAGCCGCTCGCCAGACATGACGCTGGGTCCTTGGGTCAGGACAACGTCGCCGGTCATCACAAGGGTCCCTGCCTCGGGACTATAGGTGGCTTCCTGTGACTCTGCCGCGTCGCTTCCATTGGCGAATGTTACACCGCCGGTTGCGAGCATCTCGCTAATCTCGGTGCGCCCTGCATCACCGGCCTGAGCGTAATTCACGCGGATGGTTTCGGCCGCCAGTCGCATCCCGCCCTGGATGACCACGACGTTGCCATCGAACACGGCCACGCCGGCGTCGTTCTCCACGGACAGGTTATCGGAGGTGACCTCGACGGGAAGGCTGGTGTCGTGTTCCAGGCTTCCAAGGCTGACACTGGTGCCCTGGGCCAGGGCGATTGCGGGCAAGAGTCCCAAACAAATCGCTAAACTCCGGATACGTCCCATTCCACCTGCGCTCACTGATTGTGCGGTTGGTATATCAGCTTCACACCGCCATTGAAAACCAGAAGCTGCCCCCCGACCTCTTCATAGCGAAACCGCATCCCGCCGGCTTCGAGCGTGCCAAAGGGCGCATCGCCGCGTATGGCCCCACCTGATCGACCGAATGTGACATCCAGCCGGGTGTAGAGATCTTCCGAGAGGACGTGGAAGCCGTCTGATGTGTCGACCGACACGACCCCGATCAGTTCGGCGCGGTCGTCCACGAAGTTCACGCGGCCATCAGGGGAAGTGGCCTGAAACACGCGACCGGATGGCGTTTCGACTCGTCCGGCAACGTCTGAAATATCGAACCAGTTCTCGTCGGTCGCAGGCGTCACCTCGGCTGCATTGAGCTTTAGTTGCGAGCCATCGCTTGTGACGCCCTGGTATTCCGGCGCTTCCATTCGCTCGTCGGGCGTGTCTGGCCCGCCGCTCATAAGAAAGGGGATCTCTCGGGCGTCTTCGTTTTCGCGGGCAAAAAAGACAACGCTCGACAAGATGGCGAGCGCAGCCAGCGGCAGGAGAATTTTCAGGCCCCCGACGAATTTGGAATGAAGGCTTTGGCGTTGTGGCGTCATCGCGGCATCAGGACCCCCTAATGCGCGAAGATATCCGTTTCCGGCCATCCTGCCAGATCTAGTCGGGCCCGCGTTGGCAAAAAGTCAAAACAGGCCTGGGCAAGATCGGTTCGGCCTTCGCGGGCCAAACGGCCATCCAGGGCCTCGCGCAGGCGGTGGAGATACAACACGTCGGAGGCTGCATACTCCAATTGAGCGGGCGTCAGAGTTTCCGCGCCCCAGTCCGACATTTGCTGTTGCTTCGAGATGTCGATCCCGAGCAACTCGTCGAGCAAGTTCTTCAGCCCGTGGCGATCCGTATAGGTGCGGGTCAGCTTGGACGCGATTTTGGTGCAGTAGACTGGTGCGGCCAGAACGCCAAAGGCGTGATAGAGCGCCGCGATATCGAACCGGCCAAAGTGAAACAGTTTCAGGACATTGGGGTCGCCGACCAGTCGGGTCAGGTTCGGGGCGTCCGTCTGCCCCTTTGCGATCTGGACTACGTGCGCGTTTCCATCGCCGCCCGACAGCTGCACCACGCAGAGCCGGTCGCGATTGGGGTTCAGGCCCATCGTTTCGCAATCGATCGCGACGACGGGACCCAGGTCCAGTCCGTCAGGCAAATCGTTCTGATAATGATGCGTCGTCATGGGCACGGGCCTTCTTTCGATCCGGAAGGCTGGTGCCCAGGAGAGGACTCGAACCTCCACGTCCATACGGACACCAGCACCTGAAGCTGGCGCGTCTACCAATTCCGCCACCTGGGCAGGTGTCGTGGAGGCGCGGAATAGTCGCTTCCCAGAGACCTGTCAACGCCTGTCGCTCCGCGTCAGAAGGACCCTCTTGTGGTGCTTGCCGGTGCGCGGCGGCGAGGGTATGCACAGAACTGGCAAATGTGGAGTTGCCCCATGTCCAAGCTCGTCACGATTTACGGCGGTTCCGGTTTCGTCGGCCGCTACATCGCCCGCCGGATGGCAAAGGAAGGTTGGCGCGTGCGCGTCGCGGTCCGCCGCCCCAATGAGGCGATGTTCGTAAAGCCCTACGGTGCGGTGGGGCAGGTGGAGCCGCTGTTCTGCAATATTCGCGATGACGACAGCGTGCGTGCCGTGATGGCGGGCGCCGATGCGGTGGTGAATTGCGTCGGCATTCTGGCCGAGAGCGGCAAGAACAGTTTCGATGCTGTGCAAAGCGAGGGCGCGGAGCGCATTGCACGGATCGCCGCCGAAGAGGGCGTGGGGCGCATGGTGCAGATCTCTGCGATCGGTGCGGATCCTGAGAGTGACAGCGACTACGCGCGAACGAAAGCCGAGGGCGAGGCAGCGGTTCTGTCGCATATGCCGAGCGCGATGATCCTGCGGCCCTCGATCATTTTCGGGGCGGAGGATGAGTTCTTTAACCGGTTTGCGAGCATGGCCCGTTTTGGGGCCCTGACGCTTTGGACCTTGCCGGTGGTGGGTGCGGGGACGAAGTTCCAGCCGGTTTATGTGGACGACGTCGCCAATGCTGCGGTGATGGGGCTTACGGGGCGTGCCGCGCCCGGGATCTATGAGCTGGGTGGACCGGATGTGAATACGTTCCGGGAGCTGATGGCCCAAATGCTGGACGTGATCCGGCGTCGGCGGTTGATTGTGAACATTCCGTTCTGGGCGGCGCGCGTTATGGCGAGCGGCTTTGCCGTGGGTCAGTTTCTGACCGGCGGTCTGATGCCTGCGCAGATCACGCATGACCAGATCCGGAACCTGCATCGGGACAATGTCGTGGGCGATGGTGTTTCGACGTTTGCAGATCTTGAGATCACGCCAACGGCGCTTGAGGCCGTATTGCCCGAGTATCTGTGGCGGTTCCGCCCGACCGGTCAGTACGAAGAAATGACAGAGTCCGCGCGGAACCTGCGCGCCTAAGTGTAGGCAATCCAAAGCAGAATGACGCCGAGGAGGATGCGGTAGATCACGTAGGGCGTGAAGCTGACGCTTTTCAGGAGCCGCATCATGAAGACCAGCGCCAACAGGGCTGCGAGGAAGGCGAACACGGCGGCGATGGCGCCGTCCCGGGCAGCGGCTGCGTCGGCGGTGGCGATCACTTCCACGCTGAGCAATGCGCCAGAGGCCAGGATGGTCGGGATCGACATCAGCATCGCGAGCCTGGCGGCATCGTGTCGTCCGTAGCCCAAAAGGCGCCCCGCCGAGATGGTGATCCCTGAGCGCGAGGTGCCGGGGATAAGGGCCACGGCTTGCCAGAGGCCCATGATTGTGGCGTGGCGCAGGGTCCATTGCTCGGCTGTCCGACCTGTCGTTCCGGTTTGATCGGTCCAGTATAGGAAGAGGCCGAAGATGATCATGGTCCAGCCGATCACGGCGGTGGAGCGCATTGCCTCGTCGAAGCCTGAGAGTTTCAGGGCGAGGCCGGCAAGGATCACCGGGATTGTCGCGACCACGAGGCAGAGGGCCAGCCACACATCGGGGCCGTCGATTTGCCAACGGAGAAGCTTTGGCACGCCCAGGAGCGCGCGTTTCACATCCGCCCAGAAATAAAGGATGACGGCTCCGAGGGTGCCCACGTGAACGGCGACGTCGATGACGAGGCCCTGATCCTCAAGGCCGGTGAGATTTGGCAGGAGAATGAGGTGGCCGGAGGACGAAACAGGAAGGAACTCGGTCAGGCCCTGGATGACAGCGACCAGTAGGAGATGAAGGATGGGCATTGTGGTCCCGGTCTGACCCTGGTGGCGGCAGGGTAGAGAGTTGATTCGAAAAAGGAAGAGCCATAATAGGTAAGATATACTGCCATATTATGCCGCGATGCAGCAACCCGAATGCCGAGTTTTGTACAGAAACGGCGAAATTAGGTCAGTATAAGTGACTTTTATTTACCCTCGGGTTCGGTTAGAGGGTGCGGGCTTTGTCTGATTGCAAGGAATCGACCGCCCATGGCCGAGAACCCGATGCTGAAATTCGTGACCGTTCCCCGGGATATGCCGGAGAAACGCGAGGCCACTGTGCGTCGCGAAGATTTCGACGAGATCTATGCGGAGTATGCCGATCAGAAGGCCAAGGAGCAGGCGGCGCGCTGCAGTCAGTGTGGTGTTCCCTATTGTCAGTCGCACTGTCCGCTGCACAACAATATCCCTGACTGGCTGATGCTGACTGCCGAAGGGCGGCTTCAGGAGGCTTACGAGCTGAGCCAGGCGACGAACACGTTTCCCGAGATCTGTGGCCGGATCTGTCCGCAGGACCGGCTGTGCGAAGGCAACTGCGTCATCGAGCAGTCCGGGCTTGGCACCGTCACGATCGGGTCGGTGGAGAAGTACATCACAGACACGGCCTGGGACGAGGGCTGGGTAAAGCCGATCGTTCCGGCAGCGGAGCGCGAGGAAAGCGTTGGCATCATCGGTGCGGGGCCTGGCGGTCTGGCGGCGGCGGATGTGCTGCGGCGTGCGGGTGTCCAGGTGACCGTTTACGACCGGTATGACCGGGCGGGCGGCCTGATGACCTATGGCATCCCGGGCTTCAAGCTTGAGAAGCCGGTCGTCATGCGCCGGATCGAGCAGCTGGAAGCGGGCGGCGTATCCTTCGTCCTGAACTGT
>CAWUIX010000253.1:0-4637 GCA_963922395.1 uncultured Rhodobacterales bacterium
AGGCACCCCACCTCAACCACGAAAACCTTAAACAAATCTTTAGAGATTGCGAGGACTACGGCTGATTTTCGCGCCGATTGCCGCGCAAAGACCGAAAAGGTTGCGCTTGATCTTCAACCATCAACCGGGACGAGGGCCACACCCGGCGCGCGCGCCAGAAAGAACGGGTTTTCGTATCCAGGTTTCCCGTAGCGCAGCGGCGTGTGATCGTCGAACCGCAGAACCTCACCCCCTGCCCCGGCAAGCACCGCATGGCCGGCCGCCGTGTCCCATTCCATGGTGCGGCCAAGGCGCGGATAAAAATCCGCCTCCCCCGCGGCAACAAGGCAGAACTTCAGGGAAGATCCCGCGCTTCTGAAGTCCGCCACATTGTATCGGCCGATATAGGCGTCTGTCGCGGCATCGCGGTGCGATTTCGAGGCGACCACTGTCAAAGCGGCGTTGTCAGGAGCAGTCACCCGGATTTCGCGCATTTGCCCTGGCGCATCAACCTCGAGGTCCCCCAACTCCTCAACAGATTGCCCGTCCGCGTCGGTCATGAAGAGCCGTCCCTTTGCAGGCGCAAACACCACACCCCGAACCGGTACGCCGTCTTCGACATACGCGATGTTGACGGTGAAATCCCCGCGCCTTTGAACAAACTCCTTGGTGCCGTCGAGCGGATCGACAATCAGAAATCGGGTGGCCGAGATATCGTGACTTTGCGCCTGCTCCTCGGTCACCAAGGCCACATCCGGGAACGCCGCGCGCAACCCTTCAGAGATCAAGGCATCCGCCGCCTCATCCGCCGCTGTCACAGGGCTCTGGTCGGATTTCTCTCGGACGTCCATGTCCGCACTGTCATAGATTTCCATGATCGCCGCCCCGGCCCGCAGGGCCAACCGGCGCATTTCGACCGCAAGTTTTGGATAATCCATCGGCGTTGCCTCTCGCGATTTGAATTCAAACTTGACGGGCCTTATGGTTGCCGCGTCACCGAACGGCAAGAACTCTGCGCCAAATGGAGACGCGGGGGCGTCGGGACGAGAGGCAGGACGAGCGATGTTTGAAGGTCGCGTGCACACGAGCTTGTTCAGCTCCGGGCTGAACACGCTTTGGCTGATCTACCACAACACCGTACGCACGGTGCGCAAAAGCCATGGCAACGCCGTGGTCGCGCTTCTGATGAGCATTCTGCAGGCGGTCATGTTGGTGGCTGTCTTCTACGTGATGTTCACGGTTCTCGGACTGCGCTCAATGGCGGTTCGCGGCGACTTCCTGCTCTACATCATGTCCGGGATTTTCCTGTTCATGACCCATGTGAAGACGCTGGGGGCCGTGCTCGGCTCAGAAGGTCCCTCATCGCAAATGATGAAGCACCTGAGAATGAACACCGCCATTGCGATCTTTTCGGCGGCACTCAGCACGCTGTATATCCAGACGCTGACCGTGGTAATCATTCTGTTCTTCTACAATGCCGGGTGGGGTCCGATTGAAATCTATCAACCTGTGCCCGCATACGGGATGCTGCTGATCTCGTGGTTCACTGGCGGTGCCATCGGGATGGTATTTCTGGCGTTGAAACCCTGGTTCCCGGGGTTCGTGCAAATCGTGTCGCAGTTGGTGATCCGCGCGAACATGTTTGCCAGTGGCAAGATGTTCCTCGCCAATACCCTCCCCGCCTATATGATCGCCATGTTCGACTGGAATCCCCTCTTCCATACGATCGATCAAGCGCGCGGATTTATGTTCATCAACTATAATCCGCATTTCAGTTCCATCAGCTATCCAATCTATGTGGGTCTCGCCTGCATGACCCTGGGTCTGATGGGTGAGTTCTATACCCGCAAACACGTCTCGCTCAGTTGGGACGCCAGGCGGTGAGGGTTCTTGCCTTCTGCCTTCTGTGTCTGACTGCCCCATGTTTCGCGGCGGAGGATCGGTGGCCCGCGCTCTACGACGTTACGGGGGTCGATGCAGGCGATGTCCTGAATGTGCGGACCCTGCCCAATGCAAGCGCACCGATTGTCGGATCGCTCGCCCCGGATGCAACGCAGATTGAAGTGGTTCGCGTGAACGATACCGCCACCTGGGGCCTGATCAACATCGGCGAAACGTCTGGTTGGGCGTCGCTGCGGTTTCTGGAATGGCAGACCGGGCAGTGGGATCCCACACTGCCGCCCGTCAAGCAGTGCTTTGGGACAGAGCCGTTCTGGTCTCTCGATCTCGCGGGCGAAGTCCCGACCTACTCGGAACCAGAGGGCGAAATTTCCTTCCTGATCGACGCGGAAATCCCATCGGCGAACCGAACGGATCGGCTGGCTGTTCGCCTGTCAGGAGACGCCGAGACCGCGCTCCTGGTCGTATCCCGGGGCTATTGCGACGACGGCATGTCCGACCAGGAATACGGGCTTCAAGGGGATCTGATCCGCGAAACCCCGGACGGGACAGTGCTTCTGTCAGGGTGCTGCAGCCTGGCAGGTCGCTGACCCGCGCTTCAAAGCGCTACACGAAGGGTGAGATTGATCCGCCCGCCTTTCGGTAGAAGCGAGGAACTGCCCGATCGCACCCGGTCGATCCCGTGATAGGCCAGGCGCGCAGGCCCATCGAGGACGACGACATCCCCTGACGACAGCCACTGGCTTTGTGTTTTGTCTGTCCGGTCCGTACCGCCAATCCGGAACAGAGCATCATCGCCCAGAGAGATCGAGACGACCGGCCAGGCGGCGTCGGTTTCATCCTTGTCCTGATGCAATCCCATGCGGGCATTCTCATCGTAGTAGTTGATCAGGCAGGTATCCGGATCGCGATCCGCACCCGTTGTCGCGCGCCAGATCTCCAACACACGCTCAGGAATGGCAGGCCATGCGATGCCTTTGGGATGAGCCGGTTCATACCGGTACCCGCGCCGGTCCGAGACCCAGCCGACAGTTCCGGCAGAGGTCATGCGCACCGACATCGGCTTGCCCCATCGTGTCTCGGGCCGGAAAAGTGGCACGGCCTTCACGATCGACCGCACATCCGCGACCAGCGCCTGCTGTGCCGGACCATCCAGAAAGCCCGGAAAATATCGCGCCGGACCCAGGGGCACGGCGGTTAGCCGATTCGCCGCGTCTCTCATTTGAAACGACTCACTTTTTCCTGTTTTTACTGGAAACCGCGCGCTTGCAGGCCCCCAAACCCATCCCTATATACGCCCGGAACGTGGCCAGGGCATGTCCTGGTCCAAACTCCTGGGATCGGGCGGCGGTGCCTCTCGTTGGGCCGCGAACCCGGTACATCGCCGAAAGAGAGGGCAAGAGAGCATGGCCAAAGTCATCGGTATCGACCTTGGGACGACGAACAGCTGTGTTGCGATCATGGATGGGTCGCAGCCGCGGGTGATCGAAAACGCTGAAGGCGCGCGCACCACCCCGTCGATCGTCGCATTCACCGACAGTGAACGCCTTGTGGGACAGCCGGCAAAACGCCAGGCCGTCACCAATCCGGACAACACGATCTTCGCCGTTAAGCGTCTGATCGGCCGCCGCGTGGACGACGCGGAGGTGACCAAAGACAAGGGCATCGTGCCCTACGACATTGTCGACGGCGGTAATGGCGACGCCTGGGTCGAAGCGAAGGACGAAAAGTACAGCCCCAGCCAGATCTCGGCCTTCATCCTGCAAAAGATGAAAGAGACCGCTGAATCCTATCTCGGCGAGACTGTTGAACAGGCCGTCATCACGGTTCCCGCCTACTTCAACGACGCCCAGCGTCAGGCCACCAAAGACGCAGGCAAGATCGCGGGCCTTGAGGTTCTTCGGATCATCAACGAGCCGACTGCGGCTGCTCTGGCCTATGGCCTCGACAAGAAAGAGACGCGCACAATCGCCGTCTACGACCTTGGCGGCGGTACCTTCGACATCACCATCTTGGAAATCGACGACGGCCTTTTCGAAGTGAAATCGACCAACGGGGACACGTTCCTGGGCGGCGAAGACTTCGACATGCGGATCGTTCAGTACCTGGCCGACGAGTTCAAGAAAGAGAACGGCGTCGACCTGACCAAGGACAAGATGGCGCTGCAGCGTCTGAAGGAAGCGGCGGAAAAGGCGAAGATCGAACTTTCGTCCTCCTCGCAGACCGAGATCAACCAGCCGTTTATCTCGATGGACCCCAATGGCGGTCAGCCGCTGCACATGGTCATGAAACTGACCCGTGCGAAGCTGGAAAGCCTCGTGTCCGACCTGATCAAGAAGTCAATCGACCCCTGCAAAGCAGCCCTGAAAGACGCGGGCCTCACCGCATCGGATATCGACGAGGTGGTTCTCGTCGGTGGTATGACGCGGATGCCGAAGGTTGTGGAGGAGGTCACCAAATTCTTTGGTAAAGAGCCGCACAAGGGTGTGAACCCGGACGAGGTTGTGGCCATGGGCGCCGCGATCCAGGCCGGTGTGCTGCAAGGTGATGTGAAGGATGTGGTTCTTCTCGATGTCACGCCGCTGTCGCTTGGGATCGAGACGCTCGGCGGTGTCTTCACGCGATTGATCGACCGCAATACGACGATTCCGACGAAGAAGAGCCAAATCTTCTCAACTGCGGAAGACAACCAGAACGCCGTGACAATCCGGGTGTTCCAGGGTGAGCGCGAGATGGCGGCCGACAACAAGATGCTCGGC
>CAWUIX010000254.1:0-4619 GCA_963922395.1 uncultured Rhodobacterales bacterium
CGATGTCGATCGTCCGGAACGACAGGTGCGCATGCTGGGCAAAGGCCACAGTATCCACAACGCCGGATTCCATCGCGTTATAGGCTTCGGTCGCGGTCACAGAGGTCGGCACACCGCCCACGGCTTCAAACGCCTGGCCTAGGCCGCCTGTCGCGCGCACGCGCATTCCGTCAAACGCATCCACGGTGTCCCGCGGATCGCCGGTGCCGACGAGGTTGTACTGCGGCATGGGCGATGTCATCAGAAGCTTCGCATTCCACTTGGCCATCTCGTCCTGAACCGCCGGGTGATCGTAAACTGCGTGGCTCACCGCCACTTCCTCATCGAGGTTTGCAACGCCGAGGAACGGCAGTTCCAGGACCGTGATCGCGCGGTTCTTGTCCCGGTGATAGCCGGCACAGAACTGCGCCATCTCAAAGGCACCAATAGAGATGCCGTCCAGGTTTTCGCGGTTCTTTGACAGACCGCCGTAGCTGATGCTCAGCGTGAACTCGCCATTGGTCTTGTCACTGACAAGCTCGGCAAGCTTCTCAACGTGTTCCGTAAACGCCCGGCGCTGGCCCCAAAGCGAAACGTTCCATTCGGTTGCCATCGCTTCGGTCGCGAAGGCTGTTATGAGGGTGGCCGCCGCAACGCGGCCCATAAGATGGGTCATGATTTTCCTCCCATTGATGCAAACTCTTGAAGATTTGCTGTGCCGCGTAACCTAGCGGCTCGTACGGCGGATGCCAGTCGAAAAAACATGCACGCAGTTCACCCAAATTGCGCGCCCATCTGGGCGCGCACGACATCTCTCGCAACCGCACCTTGTAGTTCGAACGCTCGGGTGCCTCAGGCGGCCGGATGTTACCTGAGAAGTATGACGTCCCGCCGCTCAGGTCGGGGGGCCGGGGGGAGCACCCTCGGGGTCAGATGGTCAGGCGCGCCGCCTGTGCCCCGCGTTCCCGGTAGGGCGTGGTGCTGTATTGCGCGCGGTAGCACTTTGAGAAGTGTGAGGGCGAGGCAAACCCGCAGGCAAGCGCTACGTTGATCACGCTCATATCGGTTTGCATTAAAAGGTTCCGCGCCTTCTGCAGGCGCAGCTCCATGTAGTATCTCTTCGGCGAGCGGTTCAAATAACGCCGGAAGAGCCGCTCCAACTGTCGCGTCGACATGCCCACTTCGCGTGCAAGGTTCGAGGGTGAGATCGGGTCCTCGATATTCGCTTCCATCATCTGGATGACGCGGCTCAGTTTCGGATGCCGCACCCCGATCCGGGTCGGGACGGACAGGCGCTGCGTGTCCTGATCGGTGCGTATAGACGTATAGATCAACTGATCCGCAACGGTGCCTGCAAGCTCTTCGCCATGCTCGTCGGCAATGATCTTCAGCATCAGATCGATCGATGATGTGCCGCCCGCAGTCGTCATGCGATTGCCGTCCACAACGAAGACCGACTTTGTGAGCGTCACATCCTCAAACTCTTCGGCAAAGCTGTCCTGGTTCTCCCAGTGGATCGTTGCCTTTTTCCCGTCCAGGAGACCCGCCTTCGCCAGCGTGTAGCCGGCTGTGCAGAGCCCGCCCATTGTCACGCCCCGCCGCGCCTCGCGCCGGAGCCAGTTCAGAACCCGTTTGGTGGTAGCTCCCGCCACGTCGATCCCGCCGCAGACCAGAACCGTATCATCCCGGTTTAGTTCGCTCAGATCATCGTCAAGCTTGAACGAAGTCCCGGCGGAGCAGGTGATATAGTCGCCACCTTCCCCAATCAGCTTCCAGTCATAAAGTGTCCGGTGCGCCATCCGGTTGGCGATCCGCAAGGATTCGACGGCACTTGCAAAGCAGAGCATGGTGAAATTATCGAGCAGAACAAAGACGAACCGACGCGGCCGATCTGTTGCGTCTCTCTCGGTTCGAATGGGTGAAAGTTGCGCCACTGGCCGCCCCGTTCTTCGCTGACCCCTGACCGAAACAGGTTTCTCGAAAGCGTTCAACCCATCCGGGGCGGAATGTCCAGTCGATTTGGCCGGTTTGGCGCGCATTCGCGGTTTCCATAAGGCCTTAGGGGGTCTATAAGGCGCGTCGCTTCACGGCAATATGAACAGGATGGAACCGATGGCGGAGTGGCAGAAAAACGCGTGGCGTGAAAAACCCCGGGTGCAGATGCCGGATTACGTGGATGGCGCGGCCCTGGCCGCAGTGGAAGACCGGCTTTCAAGCTATCCGCCCTTGGTGTTTGCAGGCGAGGCGCGGCGCCTGAAGTCTGAACTCGCCGCGGCATCGCGGGGCGAGGCGTTTCTTTTGCAAGGTGGCGATTGTGCCGAAAGCTTTGCAGAGTTCGCCGCTGACAACATTCGCGACACCTTCAAGGTGATGCTGCAGATGGCGATGGTGCTGACCTATGGCGCCAAGGTTCCGGTCATCAAAGTCGGCCGGATGGCGGGTCAGTTCGCCAAGCCACGCTCGGCCCCGACTGAGGTGAAGGATGGTGTGGAACTCCCAAGCTACCGGGGTGACATCATCAACGAGCTGGACTTCACGCCGGAGGCGCGGATCCCGAACCCCGACAAGATGTTGCGCGCCTACACGCAGGCTGCGGCGACGCTGAACCTGCTACGGGCTTTCTCCACCGGGGGCTTCGCAGATGTGCACCGTGTGCATTCCTGGACGCTTGGCTTCACCGATGGAGGCGGCGCGCAAAAGTACCGCGACATGGCGAACCGGATCCAGGATTCGATCGATTTCATGTCTGCGGCTGGCCTGACCGGGGACACGAACCACGAACTCTCCACCGTGGACTTCTACACGAGCCATGAAGCGTTGCTTCTGGAATATGAAGAGGCGCTCTGCCGCGTTGATTCCACATCCGGGAAATGGCTGGCGGGCTCCGGTCACATGATCTGGATCGGGGACCGGACGCGTCAGCCCGATGGCGCCCATGTGGAGTTTGCACGCGGCGTCCAGAACCCGATCGGCCTCAAATGTGGACCGTCCACGACATCGGAAGACCTGAAGGTACTGATGGCAAAGCTGAATCCGGACAATGAAGAGGGTCGCCTGACCCTAATCGCCCGGTTTGGCGCCGGGAAAAGCGCGGAACATCTGCCGCGGCTGATCAAAACCGTGCGTGAAGAAGGGGCGAACGTCCTTTGGTCCTGTGATCCGATGCATGGCAACACGATCAAGTCGTCGTCGGGCTACAAAACCCGGCCGTTTGATTCCGTGCTGCGCGAGGTTCAGGACTTCTTCCAGATCCACAACGCTGAAGGCACCGTTCCAGGTGGCGTCCATTTCGAGATGACGGGCCAAGATGTAACCGAGTGCACCGGCGGTGTTCGCGCCGTCTCGGACGAGGATCTTTCGCACCGTTACCACACGGCCTGTGACCCGCGTCTGAATGCGAGCCAGTCCCTGGAGCTCGCCTTCCTTGTGGCCGAAGAGCTGTCTGCCCGCCGCGCCAAAACGGCCGAACAGCAGGCGATCTGAACCTTGGCCTAACGGTCCAGCGGTTCGAACGGAATGATCTGAGCGATGGGCTCTGCCTTTGGGCGGGGCCCATTCTCATTGAGGCCGTACAAGTCCCGGATCGGGGTTTGGGCCACCACACGTTCGGCAAAACGCGGGATCGTCAGGCGCATGGGCTTCGGTCCCGATGCGTCGTCCAGGGAGAGGCACCCAAGCACACGCGTAACGGCTCCCAGATCGTCCCTCACCGGCAAGAGGCGCATTTCGCCTTGGTGGCTGCCGCGTGATACCTCGACTTGGCAGTCGACAATGGTTGGACCTTGAAAGACTCGCTCGAGAAGCGGCTCGAGCGTCTCCCGCGCTTCCGGCGTAAACAAAAGACCAAAGGGCATCCCGCGCATGTCCCGCCCAAAGATGCCACTCACCTGCTGGCCGCAGACCCGAAACCGGCCCAGTCCGGGGGCGATCCGTTCGAGGATAAAGCAATGAGGCAGGGCACCCGCGAGCCCGCGTGGATCGATCTCGGCCCGCGACGGCGCGGCGCGCCCGTTGCGCAAGCCGTCCCAATATCCTTCAACCTGCTGCATCACGGGTTGGGTCAGGGAAAGGCGGCGGTTTGGAAGGGAAAAGATATCAGCACTCATACATCACCTGAAAACAAAGGCATGACGCGCTCCCCTTGTTCGGATGGTGTCATGCTTACTCAACTGTTAACTTGCCAGAAAGCGCCGGCCCGGTATTGGTAAATCTGACCAAAGGGTTAACGGTGCCGTGGTTTAGAGGGGGCAGACGTGACCAATTCGATGACGGGATATGCCGCGCTCGACGGTGCAACGGACGGCTATCGCTGGTCCTGGGAACTGCGCTCGGTGAATGGTCGCGGGCTCGATCTGCGTTTGCGGATGCCAGACTGGCCTGGGGAGTTGGAACCGGCGGTCCGGGCGGCCCTGCAGAAGGCGCTATCGCGTGGCAATGTAACCTGTACGTTACGCCTGACCCGGACCGACCTGGCTGGAAAGTCGGGACTAAATGCCGAGGCTTTGGCTGGTCATCTGACCATCTTGCGGGAAATCGAGGCGCAGGCCGCTGAGGCCGGTTTGACCCTGGGCCAGACCAGTGCCGCCGAGATCGCCTGGCTGCGGGGCGTGCTTGCGGGCGACTCTGACGAGGCGGCAGAT
>CAWUIX010000255.1:0-4592 GCA_963922395.1 uncultured Rhodobacterales bacterium
AATATCGACCCCGAACACATGGAACACTGGGGCACGATCGAAAACCTGCGCCAGGGCTTCACCGATTTCGTCTCGAACATCCCGTTCTACGGGCTCGCCGTCCTCTGCACCGACCACCCCGAAGTGCAGGCGCTGATGGGCCGGATCACCGATCGTCGCGTCGTGACCTTCGGCTTCAATGCCCAGGCCGACGTCCGCGCCGTGAACCTGACCTATAAGAAAGGCATCGCGCATTTCGACATCGCGCTCTCTGCGGAAGGCATGGTGATCGAAGATTGCACCCTGCCCATGCCCGGCGACCACAACGTCTCAAACGCGCTCTCCGCGGTCGCGGTCTCCCGTCATCTGGGCCTCAAGGCCGAGGAAATCCGTCAGGCCCTTGCCAGCTTCGGCGGCGTCAACCGGCGCTTTACGAAAGTGGGCGACGTCAATGGCGTGACGATCATCGACGATTACGGCCACCACCCGGTGGAAATCGCAGCGGTCCTGAAGGCCGCGCGCCAGTCGGTCGAACCCGGTGCCCGCGTCATCGCGGTCCACCAGCCGCACCGCTACTCCCGCCTCTCTTCGCTGTTCGAGGATTTCTGCGCCTGCTTCAACGACGCCGATGTCGTGGGCATCGCCGAGGTCTTTGCCGCGGGCGAAGACCCGATCAAAGGCGCCAGCCGCGACGACCTGGTCGCCGGCCTGAAACGCCACGGCCACCGTCACGCTCTGGCCATCGAGGATGAATCCGCCCTGGCGCGGCTCGTTGAGACAGAGGCTCGCCCCGGTGACATTGTCGTCTGCCTCGGCGCCGGCACCATCTCGGCCTGGGCGCACGGGCTCCCGGAGCAGTTGGCCCGCGGCGCCGCATAAGTATGGCGGAGGGGGCCCTCAAACGCCGGATCGGCCTGGGTCTTCTCAGTGCTTATGGTGTCGGCGTCATGGTGGGGGCCGGGATTTACGTCCTCGTCGGCGCGGTGGCCGCCGAAGCTGGCGTCTGGGCGCCCCTCGCCTTTATCGCCGCCGCCATCATCGCACTGCCAACAGCGCTCAGCTATGCGGAGTTTTCGACGCGACTTCCTGAGGCGGCGGGTGAATCCGCCTATGTCGCCGCGGGTTTCGGATCGACGGCACTGGCCGTTGCGGTCGGCCTCGGCATCGTCGCAGCAGGGACGCTTTCGGCAGCCGCTGTCTTGCGGGGCGGCACCGGGTACTTCGTCTCAATCCTTCCGATGGATCCCCAAATAGCGGCCCCTCTGATCGGCTTGGCATTGGTGGCCGTCGCGGTGGTTGGCGTGCTGGAGAGTCTTGTGGTCGCGGCCGTCTTTACGGTCGCGGAACTCATTGGCCTCGCCGCTGTCGTCGCCGCAGGCAGCATCGCCACACCCAGCCCCGACTGGATCGCAGCGGCCCCGCCAGCGCTCAGCGGATTTACGGCTGCCGCGATCCTCGCCTTCTTCGCCTTCATCGGTTTTGAAGACATCGTAAACATGGCCGAGGAAACGGTGGCCCCCGAACGAACACTCCCCCGGGCGATCCTGATTTCACTGGTCGTGACAACGCTCGTCTACGCCGCCGTGTCCGCGGCCGCCGTGCGCGCCGTGCCGCTGGAGGATCTTGGATCCAGTTCCCGGCCCCTCGCCCTGGTCTTCGCCGGGGGCGGAGGCGCCGCCCTTTCTGCCATAGCCGTGGTCGCCGCGTTGAACGGGGTGCTTGCACAGATTGTCATGGCGGCCCGCATCCTGTTTGGCCTCGGCTTGCGCGCCTCCGCGTTCCGGCCATTCCGCGCAACACATCCGCGATTTGGAACGCCCGCTCGGGCCACCATCCTTGTTGGGGCACTGGTCATCGTTGGAGCGCTCTTTTTCGATGTGTCCAGTCTCGCGGAGCTGACATCGGCGGTGCTTCTGTCCGTGTTCGCCCTTGTCAACGCTGCCCTGATCGCGGTGAAGCGCCAGGGAACCGACGCGCCCGCATTCTCCGTCCCGCTTTGGGTGCCCTGGTCCGGTCTGGTCCTGTCTGCGGCGGCGTTGGCGGCGATGGTCGTCGGAGGACTAGCATGAGCCTTTCCCTTCTTCTCAGGGCGCTCTGGGTCGTCGCATCGGCGATCGTCGCGATGCTTCCCATGCGCCATCAATACGCTCCGGGCCTCTCTTTGCTGATCGCTGCCCCGATCCTGATCATCTGGATCGGATACGATCACGGGTGGGGCTTTGCTGCGATCGGCACATTTGCCCTCGTGTCGATGTTCCGACACCCGCTGCGCTACTTGATCCGCAGGGGGCTGGGTCTTCACGTCTCCCGGCCAGAGGAGCACCCGGAATGAGCACCGCCTTCGCCCTGGCCTGCCTCTGGGTCGTGGCCGCCTCCATCATCGCGATGTTCCCCTCCAAACGGCACCACTGGCCCGCGGCCTATTTCCTGATCGCCGTCGGTATCCCGATCCTGATCTTCGTCTTCATTCAAAGCGGCTTCTGGTCCGGCATCCTCGTTATGATCGCCGGGATTTCCGTCCTGCGCTGGCCCGTACGCTACCTTTTCCGCTGGGTTAAAACAAAGACCACCCGCCTCAAGCCATGATAACAGAGACGATTCCCATGCCACCTGTGCGCGGGCGACTGACCGCGAACCGGTCCCTTGCGGACCTCACATGGCTGCGCGTCGGTGGCCCCGCCGACTGGCTGTTCCAACCGGCGGATATGGACGATCTCACCGGCTTTCTATCCGCCCTCGACCCAACAACTGACGTCTTCCCCATGGGCGTCGGCTCCAACCTCATCGTCCGCGACGGTGGCCTCCGCGCGGTCGTGATCCGCCTCGGCCGGGGCTTCAACGACATCCGGGTCGACGGGAATGAGGTCATCGCAGGCGCCGCCGCCCTCGACGCCCAGGTCGCCAAACGCGCGGCAGTGGCCGGGCGTGATCTGACGTTCCTGCGCACAATCCCCGGTGCCATCGGCGGCGCCGTCCGCATGAACGCCGGATGTTACGGCTCCTACGTCGCCGATCACCTGATCTCCGCCACGGTCGTGGATCGAAGCGGCCAGATCCGCACCCTCGACGCCTCCGAGCTCGGCTTCGCCTATCGCCAAACCTCCCTGCCGCCCGACTGGATCATCACCGAGGCCCGCTTTCGCGCCGATCTAGGAGATCCCGAAGCGCTTGCAGAAAAGATGGCCGACCAACTTGCCCGCCGCGACGAAAGCCAACCGACCAAGGACCGGACCGCCGGATCCACCTTCCGCAATCCCGCAGGCTATTCCTCAACGGGACAGGCGGATGACACCCACGACTTGAAGGCCTGGAAGGTCATCGACGACGCCGGTCTCAGGGGCGTCCGCCACGGCGGCGCCACGATGAACGAGAAACACCCCAACTTCCTGACCAACATCGACGGCGCCACAGCGCGCGAATTGGAAGATCTGGGTGATATGGTCCGCGAAAAGGTATTCCAAACCAGCGGAATACGTCTAGAATGGGAAATCATGAGGGTCGGCGAACCGGCCCCGGATTAGGCAGGCATATAAGGCCCAAATAAACCGGGCCGACAACATGAGTGGCGGGAGTGTCGAGCAGGGCGTCCCAAAGAGTTGCGGTGCTGATGGGCGGCCCATCGGCGGAGCGCGAGGTGTCATTATCCTCGGGCCGCGAATGCGCGACCGCGCTTAGGGAAGCGGGCTTCGACGTCACCGAACTCGATGCTGGTCCAACCCTGTCCGAAGACCTTCAAACACTGGCCCCGGACGTCGTCTTCAACGCCCTCCATGGCCGCTGGGGCGAAGATGGCTGTGTTCAGGGCATGCTCGAATGGCTCCGCATCCCATACACCCATTCCGGCGTGCTGGCCTCGGCCCTTGCAATGGACAAAACCAAATCGAAAGATGCCTACCGCGTCGCTGGCCTTCCGATCGTTGAAAGCCTGATTGCAGACCGGGACGCGATTGAAGCCGAGCACGTGATCGCCCCACCTTACGTGGTGAAACCCAACAACGAAGGCTCATCCGTCGGTATCTATATCGTCCGCGAAAGCGCAAACGGCCCGCCAACCCTCGCCTCTGATCTGCCAAAGCGCCTGATGGTCGAAACCTACGCGCCCGGCCGCGAACTGACGACGACGGTGATGGGCGACCGCCCCCTCGGCGTGACCGACATCATCACCGACGGCTGGTACGACTATCACGCGAAATACGCACCCGGCGGGTCGCGCCACGAAATCCCGGCGAACATCCCGGGTGAGATCACGGACCTCTGCAACGACTACGCGTTGCGTGCGCATGAGGCGCTGGGATGCCGGGGGGTCAGCCGCACCGATTTCCGCTGGGACGAAAGCCGCGGGGCGGACGGTCTGATCCTTCTCGAGACCAACACCCAACCGGGTATGACGCCGACATCGCTCGTGCCGGAACAGGCCGCCTATCACGGGATCAGCTTCCCCGAGCTCTGCCGCTGGATCGTGGAGGATGCCTCATGCGACCGCTAAGCCGCCTGCGCGATCCCGCTCCCTCCCGCGGCGCCTACAAACTCCAGCGTCTGATGCTGACGCCCGGGGTGCGCATCTTCCTCCGCTGGGGCCTTCCGGTGGCCTGCATCGCCTTTGGCGCCGGGAT
>CAWUIX010000256.1:0-4585 GCA_963922395.1 uncultured Rhodobacterales bacterium
ACCGGGCGCCGTCATCGCACTGATCCAAAAGGCTGTGAGATGAGCGAGACTGTTACGGAACCAACACTTGGTGAAGACGAAATCAAGGCAGAGGCACGCCGCGTCCTGCGACGCATGGCGGAACCTGGGGCGTGTCTGGCCCTGGCGCCGGGTATGGAGACCGCTGTCGTTGTACGTGAAGCGGGGGAGGGGCCTGCGCTTCGGACTGCGGTTGTATCACGCGAGGTCGCAGAGGCCCTTGTCCTAAAGGAGTGGATCGAGGGGTACGGTCAGGGCCGGATCCTGAGATACGCGATCACGTCTTCCGGTCGCAGCATGCTGAAGCAGCTGGTTGCGGAGGATGAAAACGCCAGGGCCCGGGAAATCCGGGGGCGCGTTCTGGACACGGATAGGCTCGAGGGTTTGTCCCTGGGGCCCGAGCGCAAGAGCGCCATGCGCTACAGCCTGGCGGAAAGCCCACTTCTGGTCCTGGCCCGACGCAAAGATAAGGATGGCAGCCCTTTTCTTTCCGAGACCCTTGTTGCGGCAGGCGAGCGGCTGCGGGAAGATTTTGAGATCGCGCGGATCGGGAATGAAACCGGTCCTGCCTTGAAAGCACTACTCTCCGGTGCAACCGAAACAGCCTTGAAAGAGCTCAACCGAACGCCGGCGTCCCGCGCGGCGGCGGGGCGGGTGAAGGCGGCGTTCGACGCGTTGGGCCCCGGGCTTGGGGATGTGGCGTTGCGGTGCTGTTGCTATCTTGAAGGCATGGAAACGATTGAGCGTGAGCTGGGCTGGTCCGCACGCTCCGGCAAGATCGTGCTCCGGATCGCATTGCAGCGCCTTCTACAGCACTACGACAGCGCCTCCGATGATTGGTCGCCCCTGATTGGATAGGGCTCAAACGCGGTCGAGGTGTCGGGTCGCCTTCAGCATGGCAATGATCAGGGCATCCCGCTTCTCGGCAATTTCGTCGACCGGGGCGTCCTCGGTCGACTGCGCAATGCCGTCCGATAAATTCGCCGCCAGGGCCGGGTCGAGATGAGGCGCGCCGAGATCGTCCCACCAGCGGTTGAAGCTCGGGGTGTAACGCTCGCAAAAGGAGGCGAGACCACCTTCTCCGGCGGCAATATGAAAGAGGGTTGTGGGGCCCATTGCGGCCCAGCGCACGCCCGGTCCCGACCACATCGCGCGGTCGATATCGCCGATACTGGCGACGCCGGATTGCGCGAGGTGTACGGCTTCGCGCCAGACCGCGGCCTGAAGGCGGTTGGCCACATGCCCTGGAACCTCTTTATTGAGGCGGATGGTGATCTTTCCGAGGCCTTCGTAAAACGCTTCGGCGCGATCAATCGCGTCTGGTGCGGTTCGGTCATTGCCCAGAAGCTCTACGAGCGGGATCAGATGCGGCGGGTTAAAGGGATGCCCCAGAATGAGTGGCGCTGGATCTTTCCATCCCGCCTGAAGCTCGGTGAGCATTAGCCCGGACGCGGACGACGCGACCACGGTCCCGGGGGCCAGGGCAGGTTCGATCTGTGCGTAGACGTCATGCTTGAGCACGACACGCTCTGGGACGCTTTCCTGTACGAAAGTGACGCCTGAGACGGCCTCCGCCGCTGAGGCCGTCAAACGAAAAGCGTCCGGGTCTGCGCCTTCGACCACGGCATCAAGCGCTTCGAGCGTTGGCCAGGCTTGCGCGATGTACCGCTTCAGTGTGTCGGCGGCACCCGATGCGGGATCATAGACCTGAACAGTGTGGCCGCGCGCGAGGAATAGGCTGGTCCAACTTGCGCCAATGACGCCAGCGCCGAGAGAAGCGACAGGTTCACGTTCCGTCATCAGAAGATCCCCGGATTGAGGGGCGAGGCGGCTGTTAGCCCCCCGTCCAGTGTGAAAAATTGCCCCGTGGCGAAACTGGCCTCGTCCGACGCCAACCAGACCGCCAGTGCTGCGATATCTGCGGGCCGCCCGAAGCGTTTAACGGGATGGCGGGCCAGCGCGTCTTCCCGTGCGCGCGCCGGATCATTGGCAAGATCGAACCCGGCCTCCAGCATGCCCGTTTCGATCCAACCCGGCAGGATCGCGTTGCAGCGGATCTGTGGCCCATGGTCGACGGCGATGGAGCGGGTGAGACCATGAACGAATGCCTTTGAGGCGTTGTACAGCGCCATGCCGGGATCCGCGACGCGGCCCGAGATCGATCCGATGTTGATGATCGATCCTCCGTCTTTCATGCGAGGGATCGCGCTTCGGCAAACGTTGAAGACACCGCGGCAGTTGGCGCCGACGACCAGACCCCAGTCGTCGTCGGTCGTGTCTGGGACCGTCTTCTCAACCTGAACGCCCGCATTGTTCACGACGATGTCCAACGCGTCGAGAGCGCCGATAAGCGTTTTGACTTGGTGGCTGTCGGACACATCCGCCTGTATCCATGCGCAGGCGTCGGGCAAATCCGAAGGCCGCGCCCCGCGCCCGCAGGTTGTCACGTCGGTGCATTCGGCCAGAAAGGCCTCGACGATGCCGCGCCCGATCCCTTGCCGTCCGCCTGTTACAAGTGCGGTTTTGCCCTTCAGTCGCATCAGTGGGCCAGCATGACGTGACGAATGGAGGTGTATGCATCGAGCGCGTAGACGGACATGTCGCAGCCCGTGCCGGAGCCCTTCATAGCGGCCCAAGGCATCTCGGGCGTTCCGGCACCGTGAGTATTGACCCAAGTGAAGCCGTATCGGAGGCGCGAGGTCACGGCCATGGCGCGGCCCACGTCGCGCGTCCAGACGGAGGAGGCGAGGCCATAGCGGCTCGCATTCGCGATGCGCAGGGCGTCATCAGCGTCCGTGAAACGCGAAACCGTGACGACAGGTCCGAAGACCTCGTTCATGGCGATCTCCGCATCATTGTCGACATTGGCGAGGACCGTCGGCGTGTAGAAGCTGCCCGGACTCTCAGGTTCCGACCCTCCAGTCACCACTTCACAGGATGGCCGGGCCCGGTCGACGAAGGCGGCGATGCGCGTGCGCTGCGCATCTGACACGATTGGACCCATTTCGGTGCCCTCCGCCTTCTGCGCACCGATTTGGATTTGCGCGACCTCTTCTTCAACTGCCGAGACCAGCCGATCGTAGACGCTGTCCTGCGCAAGGATCCGGCACGGTTGTGCGCAATCCTGGCCTGCGTTGAAGAAGCTGCCATAGCGAATGGTTTCGGCGACGGCGTCGATGTCGGCATCGTCAAACACGATCACTGGGGCTTTACCGCCCAGCTCAAGATGAACGTGCCGGATCTGCTGACCCGCTGCGCGCATCGCGGCCATCCCCGTAGCGGGCGATCCTGTGACCGTGATCGCCTCTACGCCCGGGGCGTTCAGAAGCTGATCGCCGATTGTACGCCCACGTCCGTGGATGACGTTCAGAACACCTTTGGGAAGGACATCTTGCAAGAGATGCGCCAGATGCAACGTCGATAGAGGGGTGATCTCAGACGGTTTCAAAACAACAGTGCATCCGGCCCCGAGAGGCGCCGCCAATTTCCAGGCAGCCATCATCAACGGGTAGTTCCATGGGGCAATGGCAGCGACAGGTCCGACGGGATCCCGCCGTATCATGCTGGTGTGGCCGGCGAGGTACTCGCCCGCGGCCGACCCGGTCATAGTGCGGGCGGCGCCGGCAAAGAACCGGAACGTGTCGATGGTGAGCGGCATCTCGTCATCGCGGGCCGATGGCCAGGGTTTGCCGACATCAAGGCTCTCCAGTTCAGCAAGAGCATCCTGATTGGCTTCGATGATGTCCGCGATCTGCAGAAGAAGCGCAGAGCGTTCCGCAGGCGTCGTCAGGCTGTAAGCTTCAAACGCCTCTTCGGCTGCACGAACCGCTGCCAAAAGTTGTTCAGGCGAGGCTTCGGCCACGTGCGCGATCTCCGCTCCTGTGGCCGGGTCGATGATCGGCAGCGCTTCACCATCGCCTGGAACCAAGGCGCCATTGATCAGAAGATCTGTTTGCATGCTCGATACCCCCTTAGAACCCGACGCGGTCACCGCCCTTAAGGCCCAGCCGCTCGCGCGCTTCATCAGGGGTCGCGACGGTGAGCCCGAGCGCTTCGACGATGCCGCGAATGCGCTCGACTTGTTGTGCGTTCGACGTCGCGAGCTCGCCCTTGCCAATGTAAAGGCTGTCCTCCAGACCGACGCGCAGGTTACCGCCTAGCATTGCGCTTTGCGTCGCAAACGGCATCTGGTGGCGGCCCGCAGCCAGGACGCTCCACTCATAGTTTTCCGCGCCAAAGAGCCGGTCGGCCGTGCTGTGGAGGTGCATCAGGTTCTCCAGCTCGGCGCCCATCCCGCCCAGAATGCCAAAGACCATCTGGATGAAGAACGGCGGGCGGATCAGGCCCTGATCGACGAACCATTTCACGTTGTAAAGAAGGCCCAGATCGTAGCATTCGAATTCGAACCGAGTGCCATGGCCTTTCCCCAAAGTTTCAATGGCATAGCGGATCGTTTTGAACGTGTTGGGAAAGATGAAATCCTCGGTCATCTCAAGGAAGGGTTGTTCCCAATCGTGCTGAAACTCGCTGTACTTGTCGAGCATCGGGAAGATGCCGAAATTCAGGG
>CAWUIX010000257.1:0-4579 GCA_963922395.1 uncultured Rhodobacterales bacterium
CGGCAAGCCTGCGCAGCGAGTCAGGGGGCGCCCCGACCTCGCCCTCAAGGTGCACAAGCGGCGCCAGCCCCGCTGGATCGGCCCCCAGCACAACGCGCATCAGCACGCCCACCTGCGCCATCGTGGCAACGGAAGGAGCCGGATCCGGCACGGCAAGAAGGCGGATCATCTCATGACCCAGGCGTTCGCCCGATATCGTCTCTATTCCAGCCAAATTCGCTGCAATCGCGGCTAGTGCCTCTGGCTCCGGTCCCGCCGCCCCAAACCGGGCAAGAAACCGGAAGTACCGCAGGATCCGGAGGTAATCCTCCCGGATCCGGAGGTCCGGATCCCCAACAAACCGGACCGTACCGGCCTCAAGGTCCTGCAACCCCTGTCCTGTCGGATCGAGGACCGCGCCGGACCGGTCGGCATAGAGCGCGTTAATCGTGAAATCCCGGCGCGCGGCGTCTTCGGCAAGATCGGTGGAAAACGCGACAACCGCCCGCCGACCATCCGTCTCGACATCCCGGCGAAGCGTAGTGACCTCATGCGCCAGATCCCCCGACACGACGGTGATCGTCCCGTGGTCGATCCCGGTCGGGATCGCCTTCAACCCTGCGGCTTCAGTCAACGCGACAACGCGGGCCGGCACAGCATCGGTGGCAATATCAATGTCGGCCACGTCCCGGCCAACCAGGGCATCACGAACACACCCACCGACGAACCAGGCCCGGTGCCCCGCCGCCTCGATGCAATCGAATATGGCTTGTGTCTCCGCCCGATTGACCCAGGCGCCGGTCACCGTCTCCATCACCCCATCCGATCGCTCAACGCCCGCAGCATACGAGCCGTCGCGCCCCAGATGTAATAGGGTCCCCAGGGCACGACATAGTAATACCGGCGCTGCCCCCGCCAGTGGCGCGATTCCACAAGGAACCGTTCCGCATTCGTCACATGCGCAAACGGTGCCTGAAAAACTTCGGCCACCTCCCTCTCTTCCAGAACCGGGTCAAATGCGTGTCTGATCCAGCCCAAAACAGGCGTAACCGAGAACCCCGTCACGGTCTCATGGGCGGGCAACGTCCCAATCACATCAACCGAACGCCGGTCCAGGCCAATCTCTTCCTCCGCCTCACGAAGCGCAGCATCGACCGCGCCGTCGTCGGTGTCATCCACCTTTCCGCCGGGAAAGGCGATCTGACCCGGATGGTGCTTCAGGCGCGAGGACCGCTTGGTCAGAACGACCTGCCCCGATGGCGTCACACCAACCAGAACCGCCGCGGGCCGCAGCTTCCGGTTCTCCGGCAGGGTCACATCATGGTTCAGGTCGAAATCAGACGAAGGGGCGCCCGGCCGCCCGATAGCGGCCGCAAGCGCAGAGCGCAGGGCGTCGCCCGTCACGCAGGGGGCTCCGTCGCCTCAAACCCCAGCGTATTCGGGTCGAATTCATAGTGCGCGCCACAGAACTGGCAGTCCGCCGTCACGATCCCCTCGTCGGTCGTCATATGCCCGATATCCCGTGCGGAATAGATCGACAGGCTCTGCCGCACCTTGTCCGCCGAACAGGTGCAGCCAAAGCTCACCGGCTGCGGATCAAACACACGGGGGCCCTCTTCGTGAAACAGCCGGACAAGCAACTCGGTCGGCTGCACGACGGGGCCCACAAGCTCCATCTCCTCCACCGTATCGAGAAGCAGGTTCGCCCGCGTCCAGTTTTCCAGCTCATCCCCGTTCAGCACATCAGACGGATCGAGAAGACCGCCCTCTCCCGACCCCCCGCCAACGGCAAAGGGCGACGCCTTCGGCATATGCTGCAGCATCACACCCCCCGCACGCCAGGCAGGCGCCGTGCCGGGCATGGAGGATTCCCCAAACGCCATCGCAAACCGCGTCGGCAACTGTTCGGATTGCGCAAAATAAGTCTCTGCACAGGCCGAAAGCGAGCCTCCGGCAATCGGGGTGATCCCCTGATAGGGTGTCGTATCCGGACCCTGGTCGATCAGCACCGCAAAGTACCCTTTGCCGATTTGGCTAAAGGCCGGAGCACTCGAATCCAGGCGGTCGGCATCAAAGCTCGCATAGGCCCGGATCTCTGCCGGCTCTCCTTCGGCCTTCGGTGCAAAGTAATCCGTTGCGACAAGACGTGCGGGCCCGTCGCCCCGCACCTGCAAGGACAGCTTCCAGCGCAATTTGATGGTCTGGCCGATCAGCGCCGTCAAAAGTGCGGTCTCGGCCACCAGCGCCTCGATCTGAGGCGGATAGTCGTGTTGCGCGAGCACGCGGTCGAGCACACCGTCAAGCCGGCAGACCCGGCCACGGATGTCGGATTGATCAAGCTGAAAGGGCAGGACCGTATCGTCCCACGCGATTTGTGAACCGAGCGTCATGGGGTTTTCCTAAGATGCGCATATTGGCATAGACGCCAGTATATAGGCAGCGCGAAGGCGGGTCCAAGGTGGCGATCAGACGGATTGGCGAAACTGTTCGGGCGGATGTCCGCTATACCGTGCGCCACGGCGCCTATGCCGTTCTTTTAAAGGGGTCTGACGTCCTTCTGACCCATCAGGCCGAGCCGCAGCCTGAGTTTCAGCTGCCAGGCGGCGGCGTAGATCCCGGGGAATCGCCGGTCCGCGCGCTCCATCGCGAGGTTTTTGAAGAATCCGGGTGGTCCATTGCGGTGGATCGACGTCTGGGGGCGTTCCGACGGTTCACCTACATGCCGGAATACGATCTCTGGGCGGAAAAGATCTGTTCGATCTACCTCGCACGGCCCGTGCGTCGCCACGGTCCGCCGTTGGAAGCGGGTCACACGGAAATCTGGGCGCCGCGTACAGTCGCCCCATCCCTGGTCGCAAACGATGGCGACAGGCTCTATCTCTCGCTGTTTTCCACGTAGCGGGTGAAATCGAACAGCGCGCAGGACACATCATCGGCGAAGTCCGTTGACCCGGCGAACTGTTCCAACCCGTCCACCAACCGCGCGATCGACGTCTGCGGGCACGTCGCCATGTGGGTGCGTACGAGGTCTTCAAACCTGTCATCCCCAAGCATCTCACCAGACGTGCTCTCTTGCTCCAGAAACCCATCGGAGTAGAACAACAACCGGTCACCCGGCGCCATCGTCGCCGTCGTGCATTCAAACCCTGCAACTTCCACCAACCCGACAGGCAGACCGCCCGCCCCCAATCGCTCAATCGAACCATCGGCACGCAAAAGCAGGGGATGGGGATGCCCCGCCTGGACCAGGCGTAGGTGTCCCGTGGTCAGATCGCACACCGCCAGCGCCATGGTGAAGTAAAGTTCGGTCTCCAGATCCTGATGGATCAGCCGGTTCAGATCGGCGGCGACCAGCTCCGGCGACCGCATCTTCAGCCCCACACCGGGGATCTGCTCAATCGCGATGTTCCGGTCCCGTGAACTGTTGCTGAGGTAGCTCGCCAGTCGCGCAGTCATCAGGGCTGACGCAATGCCGTGCCCGGACACATCCAGCGAATAAATTCCCAGATGCGCTTCGCGGATCGCAAAGCAGCCCACCAGATCGCCGCCCACATGGCCTGAGGGCCGCAAGTGCAAGGCAACCTCAGCACCTTCAAAAGACAGCGTGTCCTCCGGCACCAGCGATTGCTGCAGGCGCCTCGCCTCAATCAGATCGCGCGCGATGGCATCGTAAACCGTCTGCAACTCTGTCAGCGCGGTCCCAAGCTGCCCATTCCTTTCTTCCAGCGCCCGCTGAATCGCGATCAACCGCTCACCCGCAGAGATTCGGGCGCGCAACTCCTCGGCATTGATCGGTTTCGACAGGAAATCATCTGCCCCCGCCTCCAGCCCCGCCGCCACATCGGCCCGGTCGGATTTCGAGGTGAGCAGGATGAAGTAGACATAGGACTCCAGCCCAAGCTCCCGCGTCCGGGCACACAGCTCCAGCCCGGTCATTTCAGGCATCACCCAGTCGCTTAGGACAAGGTCGACCCCACCCGTGGCAAGGATCGATAGCGCCTCGGCCCCGGATGTAGCTTCCCGAACTGTCAGGCCCCACCGCGCCAGCATACGCGCCATCATCCGTAGATGCGCGCGACTGTCATCCACGATCAGAACCTCGCGGATCACGGCAGAGGCGACAGGCGCCCACTCTTGATGCTCTTGCCGCTCCTGCACAAGGACTCCCGATCCAATCGACACGAAAGCGGGCTATCGCGCCTGCGCCTTAAAATGCGGTGAAGATTCGCCCCCTGTTAACGGACCGGAAAGTTCCCTGGCCTAGGGGCCTGCCATGGACGACCAAAAGATCATTGACCGGCAGCGTATCGAAGAGCTGCGCTCCGAGGTTGGGGACGAAGACTTTGCCGAGATCGCCGGCCTCTTTCTCGAAGAGATGTCCGCGGAAGCCGCAGCCCTCCCTGCACACAAAGATCCCGCGAAGCTGTCTGACGCGTTCCACAGCATGAAGGGCGCCGCCCTGAACCTCGGCTTCGCCGAAGTCGCCCGCCTTTGCGCAGATGGCGAGCGGGCGCCGGACACCGCCAACATCGCGGTCGTCACTGCGGCCTGCACGGCAGCGCAGGACGCGTTTTCGCGGCTCTATTCAGACGTCAGTGTT
>CAWUIX010000258.1:0-4565 GCA_963922395.1 uncultured Rhodobacterales bacterium
GATCAGGTCCGGGACGGATCCCGGATCGGGTCCGGGATCTGACGAGTATTTTTGCAAAGATGAAGGGAGGGTTAGTCTACGGGGGCGTGGAGGCGGGTCCCAAACGTGATGATGCCGCCGCGATTGCCGGGTTCGATCGAGCCGTAGCGTTCCTTGAACGCGGGCGGCAGGTCCCGGTCGCCGGGGAGCGAAAGCCAGAGGCGGAGGAGGTGGCGGCGTTTGTCCGGGTCGGGCCAGTCGGTGAAGCCAGTGCGGTCGTGGAGCTGGGCGTGGTTGTAGACGAACTGCATATCGCCGGGTTCGAGGTCCATGGCGAAGTGAAGTTCGGGGTCGTTGGCGAGGGTGTCGAAGAGGTCGAGCGCTTCAATGTGGGTGGGTGAGAGGGGGAAGGCGCCGTCGAAGCGTTGGGCGCTGTCGATGTATTGGCGCTGATAGCAGACGGTGAGTTTGCCGGCGTGCCAGGAGAAGACCGGGATCGAGAAGAAGGGTTTCGCGCCGTCGGGGATTTCGCCGCGGCGGTCGGTGGAGATCGGGTCAAAGAGGCGCGCACAGAGGTCGGGGCGCGTGGCCATCATGCGGTTGTAGATGGTTTCGGCGCTCACAAGGAGAGAGCGGCCGCCCTCCATCGCGGTCTGGAGGCAGAGGAGACCGACGACATCGGCGCTGTCGGTGTGGAAGGTCTGGCGTTCCGCCGTTTGGTAGATGCGGGTTTTGGGGTCGGAGGCCGCGGCGCCCGTGTCGCGGACATGGCCGAGGATGTGGCCCTGCGCGTTCTGAGAGCGGGCCGAGCCGATATGGGCGCCGATGCCGCAGAAGATCGTTGCTGCCGTTTTGCGGTCGTAGCGGTCGAGGGGGAGGTCGCGGATGACCTCGACCCCGGAGCCGGAGCGCATGGTCTCGATGAGTGAATCGATGTGGGCCTTGAAACTTGTGAGCGGGAAGGTTGCCGCGGAGATGACGCCGATATCCTGTCCCGTTGCGGCGAATGCGGCGGCGGCGTTTTCCAGATCCGCGATATCTGCGTCCGTAAGGTGGTAGAGCCAGCGTTCGGGGTGGCGGGCCATCTCGGCGCCGATCCAGGCGCCGGGGCCAGTGATTTCGGAGGGGCGGTCGATCATCATGGCGGCACCCTAGGGGCGCGGGCACAGACGGAACAAACGCGGGACCGACATGGGCGCGACGTTTTCTGCCCATCCTGTTTGGACGGTCGTCAGATCCCGCGGTCGATTTTGGTGGAGAGATGCACGAGGCTTTCTGAACTTCGGATGCCCGGGATCATGCCGATCTTGTCGAGGACGCTGTCCAGATCCTCGGTATTGCGCGTCGACAATCCGACCATCAGGTCGAACCGACCGGTCGTGGTGTGGGTCAGCGTGACTTCGGGCAGGGTTTTTAGTCGGGCGAGGATTTGCGGAGACGAGCGAGGCTCGATCGTCAGGAGGACGGTCGCGTGCACCCGTTGGGCGCGGGCCTTGTCGCCGAGGCGCAGGGTGTATCCGGCGATGGTGCCGTTCACTTCCAGCCGTTCCAGGCGGGCCTGAACCGTGGAGCGGGCAACGCCGAGCTTCTTGGCGAGGGTGGCGACCGGCACGCGGGCGTTCGCGGCCAGGAGATTGAGCATCTGGCGGTCTAGATCATCCAATGTGCTGTAGCCTTTTGGCGATTTGACGAAGAATACTGACAAATCCGTCGATCTTCCATAGCGTTTTGACGCAGATTTGCCCGATGATGGGTGAAACCCCGTGGGGACATGAGGCGGGGGAGATTGATTGAGGACGAGACGAATGAGCCGCTATCCAGCCCTCTGGCCCGATCCTGCCACGCATCTGCGCACGACGCGCCCGGACCATCCGGTGCTCTATCTGACGCCCACCCGGCTTCAGGCGACGGCGCGGCGGTTTCTGGACGGGTTTCCGGGGCTTGTGACTTACGCGATCAAGGCGAATGACACAGAGACTGTGGTACAGAACCTTGTGGCGTCCGGGATTGGCGCGTTCGATGTCGCCTCGCCCGATGAGATGGCGAAGGTGCGCAAGGTCAGCCCTGACGCAGCGATGCATTACAACAATCCGGTCCGGTCCAAGACTGAGATTGAGGCGGCGCTGTCCTACGGGATCCGGTCCTGGTCGATTGATGATCTGGGCGAGCTTGAGAAGCTTGCGGCGGTGGTTCCGGCGAAGGGATCGGAGATTTCCGTTCGGCTGAAGCTGCCGGTTGTTGGCGGCTACTATGATTTCGGGTCGAAGTTCGGGGCGGAGCCGGATGAGTGTGTGGCGCTTTTGAAGCGTGTGGTCGAACTTGGGTTCACGCCGTCGATGACGTTCCACCCGGGCACGCAATGCGAGAACGCATCTGCCTGGACGTCTTATGTTGCGGCCACGGCGGATGTTGCGCGGCGCGCGGGTGTAACGCTGTCGCGTCTGAACGTGGGCGGCGGTTTTCCAGCACACCGGAATGGGGATGCACCGGATCTGGAAGAGATCTTCTCGCGGATCCGGCATGCGGTGGATGAAGCCTATGGGCCGATGGCGCCTGCGCTTTTGTGCGAACCGGGCCGGGCCTTGGTGGCCGAGGCCTTTACGTTATGTGCCCGTGTGAAGTCGCGGCGTGCGTCGGGGACGATCTACCTCAATGACGGGATCTATGGCGGCATGGCGGAAGCTGCGCTGATCGGATCGGTGGACCGTGTGGCGGTGTTTTCGCCTGAGGGGCAGCGCCGCGAGGGGCCGTGTTTCGATGCGGTTGTGTTCGGGCCGACCTGCGACAGTCTGGATCGGATCAAGGGGACTGTTTCGCTTCCGGAAACACTGGAAGAGGACGATTACATCCTGTTCGAGGGGATGGGCGCCTATTGCAATTGCACGGCAACGCGGTTCAACGGCTATGGGGCCTTTGATTTCATAACGGTTGAGCGGCCGGAGTAACGCGCCGCTGACGCCGAAGTGACGGTGCTGACAGTGAGTTGACGGGGTGTGTGCTTCCCCGGGGCGGGGTGCGCACGCCATAGTGGGCCTTATGAAAGGTGTTTCTGCGACAGACGGGCCATGAACCTGAAACAGGGCATACGGCGGCTATTGTCCCGGTTTGGCCGGGCGGAGCAGCCGATTGTGCGCCCGGTGCGTGGCCCGCGCGATCACATCATCATCATTGACGGGACCATGTCGCGGCTGGAGCCGGGGCATGAGACGAATGCGGGGATCACCTACAAGCTCCTCTGCGATGCTGGTCATGGCGCGGCGTCGATCCGCTATGAGGCGGGGATCCAGTGGCACAGCTGGCGGCACACGATCGACATCATTGAGGGCCGTGGGATCAACCGGCAGATCCGGCGGGTCTATGGCTTTCTCGCCTCGCGGTACCGGCCGGGGGACCGGATCTTTCTGTTTGGGTATTCGCGGGGGGCCTATGCGGTGCGATCCCTGGCAGGGGTGATCGACCGGGTTGGTCTGTTGCAGGCGGAGCATGCGACGGAGCGGAATATCGAGATCGCCTACCGACACTATCGCCGCGCCACTTGTGGGGCAGCACACCGGGCCTTTGTGAAGCGGTTTTGTCATGCCAAGGCGCCGATTGAGATGGTGGGGGTTTGGGATACCGTGAAGGCGCTGGGGTTCCGGGCGCCCGTGATCTGGCGCTGGGCCGAGCGGGCGCATCGGTTCCACGATCACACGCTTGGGGCAGGCATCAAGCATGGCTATCACGCGCTCGCCCTGGACGAGACGCGGGAGGCGTTTGAGCCAGTCCTTTGGGAGACGCCGGACGATCATCCCGGCCATGTCGAGCAGATGTGGTTTCGGGGCAGCCATGGCGATGTGGGAGGGCAGCTTGCCGGGTTCCTGCCTGCGCGGCCCCTGGCGAATATTCCTTTGACCTGGATGCTGGAGAAAGCGGAAGGGTGTGGTCTTCAGCTGCCGCCCGATTGGCGGGAGCGGTACCCCACCGATCCTGAGGCCCCGAGTTCGGGAAGCTGGCGGGGGTGGGGGAAGTATTTCGTCTTGCGGCGGAAGCGGGTCGTGGGACGGGATCCGTCGGAGGCGGTTCATCCATCTGCGGCGGCGTTTTCGACGGGCAGGGCGCGGTGGCTGGGTCTCTTGACCCGGGTCCGGATGCCGCTGCGTCGGGACCCGTTAGGCTAGCGTTTCTGAGAGCGACGGTCGTAGAGGAAGAGACCCCGGGAAGGAGAGTGCCCGGGGCTCCAGCCTCCGAGTGCGAGTTTGGCGAGCGGGCCGTAGGGGTCGGGGTCCCGGCGGCGGGCGCAGAGGGGCCAGAGGGCCCAATGCGCCACGTCGTAATCTGATTTCAGGCGGAAGAGCGGTTCGGACAGGAAAAAGAACGCGTCTTCGCCGTCCACGCCACTGGCGCGGCGGGCGAGATCGGGAAGGGCGTCGTCGAGGTCGAGCCCGGGTGTTGCGGCGTCCCGGAATGCTTCGTTCAGGGAGGCATCGTGTGGGGTCATGATGGCGATGAGCGCCGTGGGGTCGGGGGCTTCGATGCGGAGTGATTTGATACGTTTTAGCGCGTCGCGGAGGTGATCTTCGGCCTGATCCGCGCTGAGCGGTGAGTGT
>CAWUIX010000259.1:0-4551 GCA_963922395.1 uncultured Rhodobacterales bacterium
GGGTGTGAACCGTGCCTTTGTCCGCCAAGGCCTGACGACCATGGCGCGGCGGGGGCGGCCCGGGCTGGTGGCGCTGTCGGATATCGCAGGGTTGGATGTGCCGCCGACGGCGTATCACCTTGGCTTTGTGATCGGACCACGCGTGAATGCGGGAGGCCGGATCGGGGCGGCGGATCTAGGTGCGCGCTGCCTTGCGACGGCGGATGCCCACGAGGCTGCAGCGCTCGCGGAGCGTTTGGATGCGTTGAACCGGGAGCGGCGGGACATTGAGGCGGCGGTTCGTGAGGCAGCGCTGGAACAGGCGGAAACCAGAGGGCTGGACGCACCTTTGGTCTGGGCCGCAGGCGAGACCTGGCATCCCGGGGTCGTTGGGATTGTGGCAGCGCGGCTCAAGGAGGCCACGCATCGGCCCGCGGTGGTGATCGGGATCGAGAATGGGATCGGCAAGGGATCCGGTCGCTCGGTCCCCGGGGTCGATCTGGGGGCTGCGGTGCAGCGCCTGGCGGCAGAAGGCCTGCTCGAACGTGGGGGCGGGCACAGGATGGCCGCTGGTTTGACGGTTGCAGAAGACCAAATTGGTGCGGCCATGATGCGGCTGTCCGACCTATTGGCTCGGCAAGGGTCCGGACAAAGTGGCCCCGCCGCTTTGCGCGTTGATGGCCTTGTATTCCCAAGCGCCGCGACGCCGGATCTGATCGCGCAAATTGAGGCCGCGGGTCCGTTCGGACAAGAGGCCCCTGCCCCACGCTTTGCCTGTCCCGATCAAAGGATCTTTGATGCGCGCCGGGTCGGGGAGGCGCATTTGAAGGTGCGGTTCGAAACAACGGGCGGACCGGCGTTGGAAGCGATTGCGTTCGGGGCCTTCGACGGGCCGTTAGGGCCCGCACTGATGGACCACGGGGGCGCCCCGTTTCATTTGGTAGGGCATCTGGAGTTGAACCACTGGAACGGCCGGGTGCGGGTCCAGATGCGCCTGTCCGATGCGGCACCTGCGGGATGACTGCGCCACCGGTGCTCTATCTCTTTTGCGGACTTCCGGGGGCGGGAAAGTCGACACTGGCGGCGCGATTGGCGGAGGATCGGGGTGCTGTCTATCTGCGTATCGATGCAATCAATCAGGGACTTCGGCATTCGGCACTGAAGTTGGAAAATGCCATGGACGGCGGCTACGCGGTCGCGCGGGCGTTGGCGGCGGAAAACCTGGCCATCGGCCAGTCGGTGGTGGCTGACGCAGTGCATTGGCGGCAAGAAGAGCGGCAAGTCTGGGACGAGATTGGTGCGGACAGTCTGGCCCGACGCTTTTGGATTGAAGTCGCGTGCAGCGATGAGGCGATGCGACAGGATCGGATCGAGCGCCGTAGCGCAAAAGAGGGCCGTCTGGGATGGGATGCGATCGGTCCGCTGACGATGGATCCGGTCCATGATGCAGATCTGTGCATCGATACAGCTGTGGAAGACCTGAACGGGAGCCTCGCACGCCTCTTTCGGGCGCTTCCTTAAGGGATGCCACAGGAACCCGGCAGCACGGCGAAAATTCCGCTTGCCTCCCCCAGTCGCTTTGCCTAGATAGCCCCTCACAACTGGTAGGGCCCGTTCGTCTATCGGTTAGGACGCCAGGTTTTCAACCTGGAAAGAGGGGTTCGATTCCCCTACGGGCTACCACGTTCTCTCTGACTTTCGGTTGAATTAGACCATCAGGGTTTGCCGACCCAATGTCGGGTCCGCTCTGACACTCTTTGTTGTTGACCTCGCCAGAATGCCAGCGGATGGTGTGCGTGATGGTTCCCAAGCGGCCTGAGCGCCGGGCGGGATGAAAAGGGAACACGGTGCGGGTTCATGCCCAATTCCGTGACTGCCCCCGCAACTGTAGGCGGTGAGCGACCCCATTTGGACCACTGAGCCATTTGGCTCGGGAAGGTTGGGGACAGCGATGATCCGCAAGTCAGGAGACCTGCCATCTCCGGTCAGCGCATTGGGCGCGCCGCAGTCACCGAAACCCGGGCGGGGCGCCACGGGATGGAGAGGCAGAGATGGACCTGAGCGTTCCACGGCAGTCTTGTCATCCCAGTTGTGCCATGCCCCTTGCGCGGAGGGCGCAATGCTTCTTGAACGAACGATTTCTCAACTCGACATAGGCCAGATAACGCAGGAACGGGCCCTGGAATTGGGGCACCTTGGGTACATGCAGTGGCTTGGGGCGCTTCCGCCCATCGCGAATTATCGCAAGGAGGCGATACACGCGTATGGGATGGCTCTGCCGTTTGCGAACAACTCTCCGGCCATAAAGGTGTTCTGCGATCTTCTGATGCAGTCCACTCAAGACCCGATCGCGCCGCTTGAGTTGAAATTGCCAAGTCGACAGCGCCGCGGCGGCGCATTGGCGCGGCGTGGCACTTCCTGAAGCCGCGCAGCGGTTGTCTGCTTCAACAGTGGGGCATGCCTTGGCGTCATTGCTGAGGCATGTCTAGCTGATGGTCAGGACGCGACCCGAGGTCGTCCGCTGGCCTCGGCAATGATCTCGGCTTCGATGAACATGTTTCGGGACTCGATTTCTGCCATGCGGACATGGCGATCGGTTCTCACCTGAACACCGATCGCGCCCGCCTCCATTGCCGCGTCAGAAACGTAGGCGCGAAGCACGGCCTCCAGCCGGTCCATGGCCGCGTCGGCATCGGCAAAGTCTTCCGGGCCCGCTTCTAGATGAACCCTGTAGCGACCCTCTCCAGGCGAAGTAACAGTTCCGCTCCGGCGCAGTGTGACCCGGCCAACAACTGCGCCGATGGCGTTGGCCACGTCAGCATGTTCAGGCAGGAACATTTGACATCCCAGGCGCTCTCCCACAGCGGGGTAATAAGTCGGTGCTGACGCTCCGAGCCCGATCACGTCGACGTTCAGGCGAGCTTGAAGCGCGATCAGTCCCGAGTGCCCCGCTAGGCCGGCCTTCAGCAGTTCATGACGCGCGAGGGCGCTGGGCGCCTCGGTGAAGCGGTCCCCTTCCTCCGCGAATGCAACCTCAAGAAGGGCGTCCATCGTTTGCCGCGTCAGCTGATCGATGATGTTCTTGGCCATTGCTTCCGGATCGAGTGCCAGGACTTCCCCGTTCCCGGACCGGCGCCGCGCGAGAGACCTGAGGGCCAGGCGCGCCGCATCGCTGTCCCATGTGTCCAGCAGTCCCAGAACATGCGCGGCATCCGACGGGGTCACACCGGAGACCTGGACGAGACCGCGATCGATCAGGCGCCCGAGCGCGCCGCTTTCCACGCGCGTGCGCAGGACTGCTGATACCGGGCGCACCTCATCGCCGAGGCGGTCCATCAAAGTGGCCTCGCGGGGTTCGAGACCATGCGCGACCATTGCGCCCCCGATGCGGCGCAGAAACCGCCCGTCATGCTCGCCGGGCGCTTCGGATCGAGCCTGTCGGTCGAGAAGCGGAAGAACCACGTCGGGGGCTAGCGTCGCCATCAGCGAGACCGGGAGGACGCGCCTTGGTCCAAGGCGCAGGCCGCCCTTCAGGCCTTCGCTTTCGACATGGACCTGGCTATCGCCGCCGAGGCCGGTCGTTCGCATGGCCACAGCTTCGACCATCGTCCGAAATGGCCCGACCCGCGCGCCGTCGGGATCGATCGCAGGGCGTCCGTCGCGAAGGAGTGCGATGTCTGTGGTGGTGCCGCCGATGTCGGAGACGAGCCCCGATTGCGCCCCCGTCAGCCAGTTCGCGCCGACTATGGAAGCCGCAGGTCCACTCAGGATCGTCTCGATCGGGTGCATGTGGGCCGCTTCCGCAGACATGAGCGCGCCATCGCCCCGCACGACCATAAGCGGGGCTTCGATGCCCAAATTCTGCAACACGTTCTGGGCCCGGCCGATTAGGCGGTCGATCATGCCGACAAGACGTGCGTTTAAGACCGCGGTGAGGGCCCTTTTGGGGCCGTTGAGCTTGGCCGAGAGTTCGTGTGAGGCGGTTACCGGCAGGCCTGTGATCTCGGCCACTCGACGCGCTGCTATGCGCTCATGCGCGGGGTTTCGTGTCGCGAACCGTGCCGCCACGGCGATTGCCGTGACGCCCGGGTCAATGTTTTGAAGGAAGGTGTCCAGCGCGGTTTCATCAAGCGGTGCCACCTCTCCGCCCGCGTGATCATGTCCGCCGCGCAGGAGTGCGACCGGATCACCTTTGATCGCTTCGCGGAGCCCTGCCCGCTCTAAATCGTTCGCTTCGAACCCGATCGCGACCAATGCCACGCGCGCGCCCTGTCCCTCGACCAGAGCGTTTGTGGCCAAGGTGGTGGAGAGGGACGCCAGTCCGATTTCGGCGGGATCGATGGCTGCCTGTTGCAATACTGAGCGGACTGCTTCCCCAATCCCCACTGCCAGATCGTGGCGAGATGTCAGTGCCTTTGCGGACGCAACAACCTCTTCCTCGTCGCGGAGGATGACTGCATCCGTGTATGTGCCACCGGTATCGACACCGAGGTTATATGACATGCCGCGACCCTTGATCCGCTCGGTTAGCTTGTTCCGGCGCGGTCAGTGTCAGGAAAACGCGGCCTCGTC
>CAWUIX010000260.1:0-4549 GCA_963922395.1 uncultured Rhodobacterales bacterium
GTCTGTCCAGCCAAATTCGGCGAGAAGGCCCACGACCTCGGCTTTCGACGTGGGGTCATCGCCGCAGAGGAAGACATCGTGGTCGCCCGCCACCCTCGCCGGATCAACCATCAGATTGTGGTTCATCGTGTTTAGGGTTTTCACCACTCTAGCGCTTGGTAGCTTTCGCTGGAGCTGCTCGCCAGCGGATGTGGTGTTAGACATCTCGGCGATTAGCGTCGGGGGCATCCCTTGGGAGGTATCAAGCGGGTTCGTCACGTCGATGACCGTCTTACCCACAGTCGCGTCTTCAGGGAGCGCAGCCGCCACATCAAGAAGCTTTGCGCCATTGACCGCGAATACAATACGTTCCGCCCATTTCGATACATCTTCATAGGTGCCATGTCCGGCACGGCCGCCGTTTTCCTTGGCCCATGCCGAAGCTTTGACGTTGTCGACATCGCGTGCGCCCATGCGCACCTCGTGGCCAATCGCGATCAGCTTATCGGCTAGCGTATGTCCGACCATTCCCGTCCCTAGAACCGCGTACTTCATCGTCTCTCCCTTGCCGTGCTGGTTCCCGACCCTCCTTTCGAAGGGCCGGGGGTGGGTGGTTCACGCCGCGGCGTCTTCTCTGGTTTTGAGGCGCAGCATGTCGTCCATGCCGAGGTTCGCGAACAAGCCTGCCGTCACCTGTGCAAAATGGTCGTTGTAGGCCTTGAGGGGTTCGGCCATGCCGATGCGGTCGACTTCCGTGCGGAAGGGGCGGGACCCAGGGCGCATGGCGATCACATCGACGACAGCATCTGCGACGAGTTGCGGGTGTTGCTGCGGATTGGCGGCCAGAAAGCCCTCGAACCCTTCGAGCGATGCCTTTGGCGCGTCTGCCATCTGACCGTAGCCGGGATCGCGGTCGCGGGAACTGGGGTGCATGAGGTTATCAATGAACCGTGTCGGGAAGCCGCCGGGTTCAACGATGGCGAAGTCCACCCCAAACTGGCTGAGCTCCGCGCGATAGTTCTCGCTCATCGCCTCAAGCGCCCATTTGCTGGCGTTGTACGGTCCGTAGAACGGCAGGGCCACACGTCCCAGCAGGCTCGAGATGTTGAGGATCAGACCATCCCCTCGCGCACGCATGTCTGGAAGAACGGCGCGGATCATTCGCTGCACGCCAAAGACGTTGATGTCGAACAGCAGCTTTAAGTCGTCGGCCGAGAAGTTTTCCTGAAGGCCATGCGCCCCGACACCCGCGTTGTTGATGAGTACGTCGATATGTCCGAGTTCGTTGGCAGCGGCGGCGACGCCTGCCTCCACTGAGGCATCGTCGGTCACGTCGATGTCCACGACCCCGACGCCCAATGCGGCGAACTCCGCATTCGCCGCGGCATTTCGGCCGTTTATGTCACGCATAGAACCAACGACCCGATGCCCCGCTTGCACGAGGTCGGCGACAATCAGCTTCCCAAAACCGCTGTTCGCTCCGGTGATTAGAATGTTCATGTTTTCTCTCCGATGGATCGCCCAACGCCGTTGAGCAGTTGTGATGGATCCGAGGTAACGCTTGAACAATTTTCAGAACAGATGGATAAAATTGAACTCATGGTTCATGATATTAGAACAATTGGTCTGCCGGCCCTGATGAGCTTTCACACCGTTGCCCGCGAGGGGGGGATCAGCGCGGCCGCCACGCGGCTGGGGATGGCTAAGTCGGGTGTGAGCCGTCATGTGACGCAGTTAGAGACCCATCTGGGAGTCAAACTGTTGGAGCGTGGCGCGCGCTCCGTCCGACTGACCCCAGTAGGCCAGAAATTGGATGATCGCATCCGGTCAATTTTGGCCGAAGTCGACTTGCTCGAAGATATTGCGAGGGAGGAAAGCGTTGGCGTCTCAGGGCAGGTCACCATTGCGGCGACACCCGAATTTGGGGCGCTTGCTGCACTGAAGCTATTCCCCGTCCTGCGTGAGCGACATCCAAATCTCACGCTCGTGATGCGGCCAGATTACGCGTTCGAAGATATGCAAGACCCCGGGACGGATCTGGCATTCCGGGTGGGCAGCTTTAAAGACGATCGCCTTGTGGCACTGGAGTTGGGCGGTTTCAGACGTGCACTTGTGGCGTCACCGACGTTTCTGAATGAGCATCCCCTGCAGGCGCCAACCGACCTTTCCAAGCTACCGTGTTTAACATTCCGGGGTGATCGACCCGGGGCGACCTGGCGCTTCCAGAAGGGTCAATCTCAATCAGAGGTCGATGTTGACGGGCCGATAGCGGTAAGAAGTTTTGGAATACTGCTTCAACTTGCTGTTGCTCACCATGGGGTCGCGAACCTTCCCGAATTCATGACATTAGATGCCATTGCGGACGGATCGCTTGTAAGTTGCCTTCCCGATTGGTCACAAGGCGTGAACCCTGTTTTCCTTACCTTCCGTCCGGGGGCTCGAAAGATTGCCCGGGTGTCTGCTGTGATCGAGCTGGCCTCAGAGGTGTTGCCGCGTGTTCTTGAGGGTTAGGTGCCGATTTCGCGTGCGTTTGTTGAAACGGGCGGCCCTTTAAGGGCCGCCCGTTTCTAACTCTTCTTTTCTGTTACTTCTGTTGGCCGCTACTTCAGCGAGCCGATGAAAGCGTCGACTTCCGAAAGCGAAAGGTACTCAACCTCCTGAGTTCCGGACTCGTTGAAAGACCAGACGACCGCAGGCGCGGAGACGTCGCCATTTGCGTCGAAGCGGACATCTCCGGTTGCGCCCTGATAGGAAACGGTTCCACCGCCTGCGAAGATGTCCTTCGCTTGGGCGAAGCCTTCCGTGTCGGCGGTGATCGGCGTGCCGTTCGGGTCGGTGACCTTGGCGACAGCTGCGGCAATTGCCGAGCCATTAGCGCCTTCACCCGCAGCTTCCATTGCCAGAAGGCCGATCATCGCTGCGTCGAAGCTGTTTGCGAGACCCGGACCATTTGGCTCTGAATCGAACCGTTCGACATAGGCCGCCCGGAATGCGTCAGCACTATCGGTGCGAGGTGATGCGGTGTCGGTGCCAAGGGCGGAGCCAAGGAACTGTAGCCCCACGTTGTCGCGGAACTCGTCGGACTTGAGCGAGTTTGCCAGGATCATGTTCTGCGTGCCGCCAAGTGAAATCCACTCACGAACCGCCGCTGTCCCCTCGGCTGGATAGAGCGCGAGATAAAGGGCTTCGGGCTGGGTGGCGAGCGCTTCGGTGACTTCACCGCGGAAACTCGGTTGCCCGTCATTGATCGCAACGGATGCCGTAACCTCGACTCCGACCGCCGCAAAGTCAGCGGAGATCAGCCGGGCCATGTCCTGGCCCCAGTCATCGTTCTTGTAGAGGACGGCGACGGACTTGAACCCCTGATCCTGAGCTACTTTGGCGGCCACTGCGGACTGAACGCCGGTCGTTGCAAAGGTGCGGAACCAAAGGCCGTTGGTCTTTCCTTCTTCGGACAATTTGGTGAAGGCCGTTGATGACGAGCAGCAGGACATCTGCATGACGTCACCGGGCACAGTCACCGAGGTGAGGATGGGCATCGACACACCGGAAGACACCGCGCCTAAGAGAAGATCCACACCCTCAAGGTCCACAAGCGCTTTAGCCGCGTCTACCCCAACTTTTGGATCCACCTGCGTGTCACGCAGAACCATTTCGATTTCGCATCCGTTGACGCCGCCTGCGGCATTCACCTGATCGACGGCGAATTGCGCGGTCTCGGCAATCGGGCGGCCCCAGTCCACGGAGGTCGGCAGCACGGCTCCGATTTTTGTCGTGCAGGACTGGGCATGGCCTTCGTTGGGTTGAGCGATCAGCCCCAACGTGAGGCCGAGGGCAACCCAAACATACTTCGTCAATGACATTCTATTCTCCCCATTTATTTTCAGGGGTTGTCCCCCGTTGTGATACGATCAGCCGCTCTGGCAACAGGCCTTGCGGACGCCAGACCAGCATCCCGACAATGACCGCGCCAATCAAGACGAATTGGACCGATCCGGTGTAAAGCTGCGCTTCGATTGGCGCAAATCGCGACAATGCCCAACCAGACGCCGTCCACGCCGCCCAGATCAGGAAAGCGCCGAAGATCGCGCCGCGATTGTTACCGGCTCCACCGACGATGAGCATGGCCCAGATCTGGAAGGTGAGTGTCGGTAAAACGTCTTGTGGGCTGACGAATGCATAGAATGTCCCGTAGAGCCCGCCTGCGAGACCAAGGATCACCGACCCGGTTACAAATGCCGTCAGGCGCACGCGCGACGGGCTTTTGCCCAGGGATCTGGCGGCGACCTCGTCTTCCCGAATGGCTCGCAGGAGGCGGCCGAATGGGGAGGCGACCAACCTTTCCAGAAACATGTAGGTCGAGATCAGAATCAGAAGGACGACGGCAAAAAACAGAAGGTTGTAGAGAAAACCATCACCGAGCGCCTCCCGGAACGGACGCTCAAAGCCTCGCACACCCTTCGCCCCACCGGCCAGCCATTCTGCGTTCCGCATCAAGTTTTCAAACGCAACCGCCACACCGAACGTGGCGATGGCGAGGTAGTCATGTCGGAGCCTCAGTGTCAGAAGG
>CAWUIX010000261.1:0-4525 GCA_963922395.1 uncultured Rhodobacterales bacterium
GCCCACGATATTGAGTGTCTTGCGTTCAGCTATGGTGTCGGTAGTCGCAATCAGCACTTAATTCTCCATCCCATCGTAGTAATCGTCATCCTTGTTATTCAAGCGTTCGGAAACGACCCGAAAGACAATGTACGCCCCGAGGGTTAGAGCGCTGAGCATCGCCATCCCTGCGACTGGACTAAAGCCGAAGCCGGCCAAAAGTGCAGTTGCGCCCCAAACGGTCACGGCAGCTGCGCCAATAACCACGACGAGTATCAGAATTAATTTTTCCAACGGTATGTCTGTCTCCTTGTGGCAAGACATGGGGATTTGTGTTGATGATTTGAAGAAGGTAGGGCGTTTCCATTGGTGCAATGAAAAGGGCCCTGCTTTTGCAGGGCCCTTGATGAGTTAAATTTGCGGCCAGTTTAGGCCATCTGATTATGCTTGCGCGCCACAAAGGTTTTTGCGGTTTCCACGGCGACAGCGGCGTCGCGGCAGTAGGCATCTGCGCCGATGGCTTTGCCAAATTCTTCGTTCAGGGGCGCGCCGCCGACCAGCACGATGTAGTCGTCACGCACGCCGCTTTCGACCATCGTGTCGATCACGACCTTCATATAGGGCATGGTCGTCGTCAGAAGCGCGGACATGCCCAGGATGTCTGGCTGCTCTGCCTCCAGCGCCTCCATGTATTTCTCGACCGGGTTGTTGATGCCCAGATCCACGACCTCGAAACCTGCGCCTTCCATCATCATCGACACAAGGTTCTTGCCGATGTCGTGGATGTCGCCCTTCACCGTGCCGATCACCATCTTGCCGACGCGCGGCGCACCGGTCTCGATCAGAAGCGGCTTCAAGATCGCCATCCCGCCCTTCATCGCATTCGCAGCAAGCAGCACCTCAGGCACGAAAAGGATCCCGTCGCGGAAGTCATCGCCAACGATTTTCATCCCGCCAACCAGCGCCTCGGTCAGGATCTTGTAAGGTGCCCATTTCCGGTCCAGCAGGATATGCACGCCTTCTTCGATCTCTTCTTTCAGACCGTCATAGAGGTCGTCGAACATCTGTTGGACGAGTTCCTCGTCATCAAGTTCGGACAGGATGATTTCATCATCATCAGACATCGCACGTCTCCCTTGGGCGCAGGCGCATACCAGCACGGTTGTCTGGAGGTATCCCGGATGACGCAAAAGAAAGCTTCTTTTTGCGACATAGACCGACTCGCAACCGACCTAAGCACTAACATTTTACTTGGAGCGCACAGGGTTAATGCGTCCGACCTGGCGGGCTCCTACGGGTTTGGCTCGACGCGCTGAAGCACAAAAATTCTCTCTCGAACGGGCATTCTGCCACTGACAATGTTCTTGTTATGTTCTATTCTGCGGAATGACCTCCGACTTGCCGCTGAAACCCCACCATCGAACCCCAGGCCGTGCCGCCGGGTTCAATCCGGACAACCGCTATGACCGCTTCAGCTGTGACCTGATCGACGACGGGTGGGAGGACGGGGAAACCCCTCCAACATTGCGCACTGAGGTAGCGATTGAACGCCCGCGCACCGTCATCACCCGCAACACCTCACCCGATCTCAGCTTCGACCGCTCGATCAACCCATATCGCGGATGCGAACACGGCTGCATCTACTGCTTCGCCCGCCCAACCCATGCCTATCTGGGGCTCTCACCCGGCTTGGATTTCGAAACCCGGCTGATCGCCCGTCCCGAAGCGCCCGAGATCCTCGACCGCGAGCTCTCCAAAGCTTCCTACAAAGTCGCGACCATCGCGATTGGCACAAACACCGACCCGTATCAGCCCGTGGAAAAGGACATGGGCATCATGCGCCGCATTCTCGAAGTGCTGGAGGCCCACAAGCACCCGGTCGCTGTCGTAACCAAAGGCACTCTCATAGAACGTGACGCCGACATTCTGGGTCGGATGGGGCAAAATGGTCTGGCGCGTGTGGGTATCTCCGTCACAACGCTCGACCCTGAAATTGCGCGGACGATGGAACCCCGTGTCCCGCACCCAGAGCGACGGCTGCGTGCCATCGGAACGCTCACGGATGCCGGCTGTCCCGTCCGCGTCATGGCCTCGCCCATGATCCCGGCTCTGACCGATCACGAACTGGAGCCGATCCTTGAAGCAGGCGCAAAAGCTGGCGCCATCGCTGCAAGCTGGATCATGTTGCGCCTGCCTCTGGAGGTCTCACCGCTCTTCCGCGATTGGCTGGATCGGTGTTTCCCGGATCGCGCGGCCCGCGTGATGGGGCGCGTGCGCGATCTCCACGGCGGACGCGACTACGATCCCGAATGGGGAAAGCGCCTCAGGGGGCAGGGCGCCTTTGCAGATCTCATGGCGCACCGCTTCCAGATTGCGGTGCGACGCATGGGGCTCGCGACCGATCTGCCACCCTTACGGACCGATCTTTTCGCGCCACCGCCGCGCCCCGGCGACCAGCTGAGCCTGCTTTAGATCTCGATCGCCGTCAGGACCTCAGGTTCCTTGACCGACACACCGGAAAGGCCCGCAATCATCTCATCCGCGCTCTGCGCAAGGATCGGGAAAGTTTTGTAGTGGCAGGGAATTACAGTGGAGAAGTTAAAGTACTTCTGCGCCGCCCAGGCCGCCGCCTTCATATCCATCGTATAATGGCCGCCCGCGCTCAGAATGCCGATATCAGGGGCATAATACTCTCCGAACCACGCCATATCCGCCATGATATCCGTATCGCCTGAGAAATAGATCGTCTTGCCCTCACCCCGGATCATGAACCCGGCTTCAGACCCCGCCGCCGCCGGCGCCTCGCCGGAGAAGTCGATCGAGGACGAATGAGACGCATTCACCATCGTAACAGCGACATCACCGAACGAAACAGTACCGCCCTTGCCAAAGCCCATCGCGTCAATATCGCCGCCCCAGATGACAGAGAGTTCATGGATGCAGCCCACCGGCACACCCAACTCTTTCGCAATCGCAATCGCATTGCTCGCATGATCCCCGTGACCATGGCTGACAAGGATCGCGGTTGCCCCTGCGATAGCCTCGTCACGTCGCTCCGCCGGAAACACCGGATTACCCTCAAGCCAGGGGTCCAAAAGCAGGACCTGATCCTCTATCTCAATGCGAAATCCCGAATGTCCCAACCAAATGATTTTCATATCTACGCTCCCCGGATATCGAGATCGAACATAACACTTGAGACAAGGCAGTCACGTGGATTGGACGCAAACAATTGACGGATATTGCGAGCGGACGGACCCGACCTTCTGGTCGGAACCCCTAAACGCGATAACGAACGCTGCTTTTTTAATCGCAGCACTAATTATGTGGCACCGTTCACGCGGCTCGGATCTTCCAATCGCAACACTTCTGGTGATCGTCCTCGCCGCCATCGGAACCGGGTCATTCCTCTTCCACACCTTTGCGACTCGCTGGGCGGCGCTCACTGATGTCGTTCCAATCGCACTCTTCATCCTGATCTACGTCTACGCCGCGAACCGCCACTTCTGGCACCTCCCGGTCTGGATCAGCGCACTTAGCACCGCCGCCTTCATTCCCTATGCCGCCGTGACCGTTCCCTTCTTTCAGGCGCTGCCTTTCTTTGAGATTTCCGCCGCCTACTGGCCGGTCCCCGTGCTCATCTTCGCCTACGCGTTGGGCCTCCGGCGCAGGGCACCCGCCACCGCCCGAGGCCTCGCTATCGGGGCAGGGATCCTCTGCCTGTCCCTCGTTCTCCGCTCGGTCGATGAACCCCTCTGCGACGTCATCCCGTTCGGCACGCACATCTGGTGGCACATTCTGAACGGCATCATGCTTGGCTGGATGATCGAGGTCCTTCTGCGCGCCCGCCTTGCAGCCCAACCAGACAGCCGCTAAAGCCCAAGCCCGACAAGTAAAACGCTCGGCATTCTAGGATTACACGATGTCCATCGATCTCGAAACGGCCCGCCGCGTGGCAAAGCTTGCCCGCATCAAGGTGGAAGACGACGACCTCCCGGCACTGGCAGGGGAGTTCAACGCCATTCTGGGGTTCATCGAGCAGTTGAACGAGGTCGATGTCGACGGTGTCGAGCCGATGACCAGCGTTACGCCGATGCGCCTGAAACGCCGGGATGATGTCGTGACCACGGGCAGTATGCCAGAGAAGGTGCTCTCAAATGCGCCGGACGCGCGCGAAGGGTTCTTCGCAGTTCCAAAGGTGGTCGAATGAGCGATCTGAACGCCCTCACAATCGCCGAAGCCCGTGACAAGCTGCGTGCAGGGGAACTGTCCGCCGTCGAACTGACGCAGGCCTGCCTCGACGCGGTCGAGGCGTCCTCCGCCCTCAACGCTTACGTCCACAACACGCCAGAGATCGCCTTGGACCAAGCGCGCGCCGCCGATGAACGGCTGGCCAAAGGCGACGCCCCATCCATGTGCGGGATCCCCATTGGCGTGAAAGATCTCTTCTGTACCGAAGGTGTCGCCTCGCAAGCAGGCAGCGGCATCCTGAACGGCTTCAAGCCAGAGTACGAATCGACCTTCACGCGCCAGCTCTTCGAAGCGG
>CAWUIX010000262.1:0-4518 GCA_963922395.1 uncultured Rhodobacterales bacterium
GTTTCTGGTGTGCTTCATGGCCACCTTCCAGTCCATCGGAATGCCGGAAGAGTTTATCAGCCACTGGTTCTCTGCCTGGCTGCCGAGTTGGGCGGTGGCGTTCCCGGCGGCCATGCTGGCCGCACCAGTGGCGCGGAAGATTGTCGCGCGCCTGACCATTCCCGCCCCTCAGGAGCAAACCTCCTAAAGCACGCGGCCTGCGACGGCGTCGAGCTTTTCGAGGAGCGCGGGGTCCCGTTTTTCTGGCGCGGTGAGGATCGCGTAATCGAGCGCGCGGTCGCATCCGTGTTCGCACGGCGCGCGATCGGATCCGAGCAATGCTGGGAGCCTCGCAACCATGCCCCGCGCTTTGTCTGCGTTTCCGAGAAGCGTGCGGATGATGTCGTTCACATCAACCTCCCCATGTTCGGGGTGCCAACTGTCATAGTCGGTGATCATCGCGACGGAGGCGTAGCAAAGCTCCGCTTCACGCGCGAGTTTGGCTTCCGGCATGTTGGTCATGCCGATGACGCCACATCCCCAGACCTCTCTATAAAGTTTCGATTCGGCCAGCGAGGAAAACTGCGGGCCTTCCATCGCGAGATAGGTTCCGCCGTCATGGACGGTGATGCCTTCCGCCTCTGCCGCCGTTTTGGCGGCAGCGCCAAGCCGGGGACAGGTGGGGTGGGCAACGCTGACATGGGCGACACAGCCGGTTCCGAAGAAGGATTTCTCGCGCGCAAACGTACGGTCGATGAACTGATCGACGATGACAAAGTCACCGGGCGCCATTTCTTCGCGGAAACTGCCGCAGGCAGAGACGCTGAAGACATCCGTCACGCCGAGGCGCTTCAGGGCATCTATATTGGCGCGGTAGGGCACGGTCGTCGGCGAGTGCACGTGTCCCCGGCCATGGCGCGGCAGGAACGCCATCTTCACGCCGCCTAGGACACCGGTGAGAATCTGATCGGAGGGATCACCCCAGGGCGAAGTCACCGATTGCCAGGTGGCCTCTTCCAGACCTTCGATCTCATAGAGACCCGATCCCCCAATTACACCGATCATTGTTTCTGACATCGAAGCCTCCGGATTGCGCTGAGGGCGCATACTGTGCGGCGATTGCTGAAATGCAAACCCAAAGCACGGGGTGTCCGCCACCGATCAATCCCGATTCGTGGTTATTTCCGGCGAGGTGCCGGTTTTGTTGGCGATCCTGTCGTGGATTGCGCCGGGTTCGCCACAATTGGCTCGTTGGATGTGAGGTCGTTCACAGAACTCTGCCAATTTGCCCAATTCACGTGATGTGCGTCACATCCGCTGACAAAATTTGTCCTCAGAACACCCCTGGGGTGCCCAAATCAGGTCCGTTTCTCCCGCCAAATTAACCAACATGGACACAACGAGTTACGGAGTAACAACAATGCTCGACGCTACGGACCTGATGATGAACCCGACCTTCCGCGCAACCGACCCTGCCCAGGCCACCTTCCGTGGTATGCTGGCTGCTTTCTCGGACGCCGAACTGGAACGCGTCGAAGAAGAACTTGGAACGTTTTCACTGACTGGCCTCATCCCGTCGGCCCTTCAGTCGCTGCTGGACGCAGGCACTGGCATGCCTGCTGCCGCTTAAGCAGCATCCCCCTTGCGGGCCCCAGCCCGCAAACTGCAAAAGCCGCGCCCTCCCGAGCGCGGCTTTCGCTATTTTGGGGCCTACTCTCCCGGCCTGTTCAGGCTGAACTTCTCGCGGATCACGCTGTAGTCGCGGTAGCCCATACGGGTCAGGGGGTTGAATGACAGGACGTCAAAAATGCCGTTCTTCAGGCAATCGTCCCGGAGATGGATGCCGGTAACTTCGCCAAAGGCCACAAAATTGGCCTCGCCGGGCAGTTTGACGATCTGAGTCAGCTTGCATTCAAGGCTTGCGGGCGCATTGGCCACGCGAGAGCACGGCACGGTTTCGCACTCGGCGCGCTCTAGTCCCGTCTTCTCGAATTCGTCCACATCCTTCGACCAGGGACCTGAGGTCTCGTTCATGATGTCTTTCATCGCGTATTCGACGATGTTGACGCAAAAGACGCCGGTGTCGCGGATGTTCGACATCGAATCTTTCGTGCCGTCCCGATCTGGCTTCGCGCTTGTGGACGAGAACATCACCTGAGGGGGCACGTAAGCGACCGCGTTGAAGAAGGAATAAGGGGCCAGGTTTTCGGACCCGTCCGAGCCACGGGTCGAGACCCAAGCAATTGGGCGTGGCGTCACAATGGCATTGAACGGGTTGTGGGGCAGTCCGTGGCCGTCTTCGGGTCGGTAGAACATCTGGTGGATCTCTTGGCGGTTTGTGCCTGACCTACCTGCGTGCTACGGGCGATTCCAGCCGAAAAGGGAGACGCTCGGTGTTCACGCTGGCCGAAGAGGGCCCGGATGACTGGTGGGAGGCAGAGGCGCTCTACGACCTTTGCTTTGCGCCAGGGCGTGAAGCATTGTCGTCCTATCGACTGCGGGATGATGTGGACCCGATTGCTGGGCTGTGTCTGACGGCGCGGGACGATCTGAACATTCTGGCGGGCGCGATCCGGTATTGGCCGGTTTATGTGGGGGACCATGCGACCCTGTTGCTCGGGCCGGTTGCTGTGCACCCGACGCGGCAAGGGGAAGGGTTGGGTGCCCTTCTGATCGAGGAGAGTCTGTCCCGCGCCGAAGGCTGGACCCGGGTCATGCTGGTGGGGGATGCGCCGTATTACGGTCGGTTCGGGTTTCATAAGCTTAATGGGGTCGAGATGCCGCCGCCCACGAACCCAGATCGTGTGCTGGGGCGGGAACTGGTTCCAGGCGCATGGGACGGGGTCCACGGGTTGGTTCGGAAGTTTGAGGCGGGCGCTTAGGCCTGACCGCCGTCCTCGGCCTCAAGGAGATCCGCTTTGCGTCGGATCAAAACAGTCCGCAGATCGTGCATCGCGAGTAGAAGCGCCTCGGTCACATCCTCAAGTTCCGCATCCGTTGCCTGCGATTGCGCCCAGGCTGCCGTGAGGTTGAGGTGATCGATGGCCCGGTGGATATCATCGAGACGGCGTTCGGATAGAAGCGTCATGCGCTCTGAAAGCCAATCGGAGATCGCTTTTTCGTCCGCCTCGCTCAGAACTGTATCGCCGTGCGGCTTCCAGTCCCCGCGCCGGGCATTGGCGACAGCGATCTGTTTTAGCTCCAGCCGACGTTCCGGATTGTCGATGCTGACACGGTAGACCGCGGCGCCCTGCTCGCGCACCCGAAAGTAATAGTCTGGCAGCGGTCCGCTCATCTCAATGCCACGTTTGTCCCGGGTTCAAGAGCTATCAGCCCTTGCGCCCGGGCGCCAGTGACCGCTCAGCGGAGCATGCCGACAATCTCATAGGTGCGGGCCAGGATCGGGGCGGTGATTTCGCGCGCCCGTTCCGCGCCCCTGCCCAGGGTGCGGTCGATCTCAGCCGGATCGGCCATGAGTTTCTGCATCTCCGACGAGATCGGCGCCACCTTTTCCACGGCGAGATCCGCGAGCGCCGGCTTGAATTCTCCGAACTGTTTGCCTGCGAACTCGGCGATCACCGCTTCCGGGGTCTGTCCGGAGAGGGCCGCATAGATATCGACGAGATTGCGCGCCTCGGGGCGTTCCTTGAGGCCATCAAGCGCTTCGGGAAGCGGCTCTGGATCGGTTCGGGCCTTGCGGATCTTCTTGGCGATCGTATCGGCGTCGTCGGACATGTTGATCCGGCTCATGTCCGAGGGATCGGATTTCGACATCTTTTTCGATCCGTCGCGAAGGCTCATGACACGGGTCGCCGCCCCTTCGATCACTGGCTCGGTGATCGGGAAGAAGTCCACGCCGAAATCGTTGTTGAACTTCTGCGCGACGTCGCGCGTGAGTTCTAGGTGCTGCTTCTGATCCTCGCCAACAGGGACATGCGTCGCATGGTAGATCAGAATGTCAGCGGCCATCAGTGCGGGATAGGCGAAAAGGCCCAGCGATGCGTTCTCAGAGTTCTTGCCAGCCTTGTCCTTCCACTGCGTCATCCGGCCCATCCAGCCCATGCGCGCCACGCAGTTGAAGATCCATCCCAGTTGCGCGTGTTCGGGCACCTGGCTTTGGTTGAACAGAATGGAGCGTTCGGGGTCGATCCCGGCGGCGATAAAGAACGCGGCGAGCTCGCGGGTGTTCTTGCGGAGGGCCTCGGGATCCTGCCAGACCGTGATCGCGTGCAGATCGACCATGCAGTAGACGGTCTCGTAGTCGCCGGAGTTCTGCATGTCGACGAAGCGCTTCATCGCGCCAAGGTAGTTGCCCAGGGTCAGCCCGCCGGACGGCTGGATCCCGGAAAAGACGCGCGGGGTGAAGGCGGTGTCCGCCATGGTGATGCTCCGGTTTCTGGATTTTCGGCCCGCTGTCGCTTAACGATGGGGGGAGAGCCCGTCAAGAAAGGCCACGAGCAGATACATGTCACAGGTGCCCAGCGATCCCGACGCCCCGCCGATCAATCCCTTGCCGACAGCGGTGGTGGTCCTGGCTTT
>CAWUIX010000263.1:0-4506 GCA_963922395.1 uncultured Rhodobacterales bacterium
CAGGCTCAGCCAACGTGTCCAAGGTGCCGACCACGCGACCCGACCAATCTGACGGTTTCCTAGACGGGATTGCCCGTCAGGTCGAAGATCTGTCAGCAGTGGGTGTGGTCGTGCACGGAACGACGGCAGGCACCAACGCACTCCTTGAACGCAAAGGCGCAAAAGTCGGGATTATCACAACCCGCGGCTTGCGCGACGTTCTCGAGATGCGGCGGCGCGACCGGCCGCGTACGTGGGGCTTGCGCGGCGAATTCGATCCGGTTGTTCCGCGAGATCTTCGACTTGAGGTGACCGAGCGGACGCTGGCCGACGGAACGGTGCGAACGCCGGTTGACCTTGATGAAGTGCGTGCGGCGGCGAAGTCCTTGTTGGCGTCGGACTGCATTGCTGTGGCGATCCTCTTCGCGAACTCCTACGCCAACTCCGAAAATGAAGAAAGGGCGGTAGAGGCAGTTCGGGATATCTGGCCAAATCCGCATGTGAGTGCGTCGGCTGAAATTCTGCCCGAGATCCGCGAGTTTGAGCGTTTCTCGACAACGGCCCTGAACGCATACCTGCAGCCTGAAGTCTCCGGCTATATCGACCGGTTGGATTCGGCGCTCAAAGGCGGAGGGTTCGGCGGCGAATTTATGATCGTGCAGTCGAACGGCGGTGTGATGGGAACGGGAACGGCATGCAGTTTGCCCGTACGGACAGCCCTTTCGGGTCCGGCGGCCGGTGTGATCGCTGCGGGCTACATCGCGCAAACGGCAGGTTTCGACAACGTCATCACCGGCGACATGGGCGGCACCAGCTTCGACGTGGCTCTGATAGCCGATGGCAAGTCGATGCTGTCGCCGCAGACGTCGATCGACTTTGGGATGGTCGTTCGCGCACCCATGATCGAAATTACGACGATTGGCGCCGGCGGCGGCTCGATCGCATGGGTCGATCGCGGTGGCCTTTTGAACATTGGCCCTGAGAGCGCGGGCTCATCGCCGGGCCCGGTGGCCTACGGTCAGGGCAATACGCGGCCCACAGTGACGGACGCCAATGTGGTCCTTGGGCGTATCGATCCGGACAGTCCGATTGGCGGTAGACTTGACCGGCTAGACGTAGAGGCCGCGGCCAAAGCCATCGACGAACATGTCGGCTGCAAGCTTGATCTTTCGACGGAGGACGCTGCCGAAGCGATCCTGCGTGTCGCGAACTCCCGCATGGCGGGCGCGATCCGGCTGGTCAGTATCGAGCGAGGGTTTGATCCCAAGCGGTTCGCCTTTATGCCGTTTGGCGGCGGCGGTGCTCTCCATACGGGTGCAATGTTGAACGATGTCGGCATCGCACGAGCGATCATCCCGCGCTATCCGGGTGTGACCAGCGCGATGGGCTGTGTGATTGCCGATATGCGCCAGGATTTTGTGCAGACGATAAATTCGCTCACGGCGACTTTGGATGTGGATGGGCTGGGGGACTGGATGCAGGGACATGTCGATGACGGCATGGCCCTTTTGGATGCACCGCAATCGCGGTTCGACGCACGCGAAATCGAGGTGGAGCTCGACATGGCCTATGTTGGGCAGACGCACACCGTAGCGGTACCCCTTACTGTGGCGGTCACTGGCGGGAAGGTGGAGACGCCGACGGTCGAGGAGATCGAGGCGGCCTTTGATGTGGCCTATGCGGATACGTTTGGGCGGCTTCTGAAGAATGGTGCGCGGCGGGTCATGAACCTGCGCACGGCGGTCATCGGGCGGCGTCCGAAGTTCGATCTTGGTACGCTTGCGCCCGAGGGCGGAAGTGTCGACGCGTCTAAAACCGGCAGCCGCAAAGTGCATTTCGGTGATGCCTGGCACGAGACGCCGATATACGACAGGCTGTCCTTGCCGGTGGGTGCGGATATCAAAGGGCCCGCCATTCTGGTTCAGCCCGACACGACCGTTCTGATCGACCCCGGTCTTAAAGGCCGAGTCGACGCCTATGGAAACACGATTATCGAGCCGGAAGAGGGATAACATGACCCACTCTCTCGACCCCAAGCGCACGGCGCTTTTGACCATCGACTTGCAGAACGACTTCTTGCACTCCAAGGGCGCCTATGGCCGCGCAGGCCAGAGCGCGAAAGCAATTTCGGACTTGCCGGCGCGGGTGCGACCGGTGGCCAATGCGCTCCGTGCCAAGGGGGGCGTTTATGTGAGCGCGCAGTTCACGCTGGTGCCCGGACCGGATGGTGAGCCGCTGATTGCGCCCCACTTGAAAGAGCTGCGCCCGTTTCTGGGCAAGGGCGATTTTGCGCCGGGCGCCTTCGGGCACAGTCTTGTGGATGAGCTCGCGCCTGCAGATTTCACGATCGAGAAGGTGGCATATTCGGCGTTCTACCAGACCCGTCTGGAATACATCCTGCGGTATCTAGATATCGATACAATTATTGTCGGCGGTATCGTCACAAATGGCGGCGTCGCCAGTACGGTGCGGGATGCGCATCTTAGAAATGTGCACACGATCCTTCTCTCAGACGGGTCTGCGGCCTTCAGTCAGGAGGTGCATGACGCCACGCTGATTTCGCTTGGGTCGATCACTCCGATCAAGACCTGCGCCGAGATGCTGGAGGAGTTGGCATGAGTCTTGTCGCTCGCCTCAAAGCGCCGGAGATTCTTGTCGCTCCGGGGGTTTATGACGGATTGACCGCGGCGATTGCGGCAGAGGCCGGGTTCGAGGCCCTCTATCTGTCGGGCGCGGCGGTTGCTTACACGCGGCTGGGGCGGCCTGACATCGGGCTCACCTCGGTGACCGAAATGACGGAGACCATGGCGCTGATCCGGGACCGGGTTGATCTGCCGGTGATCGTCGATGCCGACACCGGGTTCGGGAATGCATTGAACGCCCAGCGGACGATGCGGTTTTACGAACGAGCGGGTGCCAGTGCGCTGCAGCTTGAGGACCAGACCTTTCCCAAGCGCTGCGGGCATTTATCGGACAAGTCCCTGATCCCAATGGGTGAGATGGTGGGTAAGATCACCGCCATGGCCGATGCGCGGGCCAGTGCCGAAACACTGATCATTGCGCGGACGGATGCGATTGCGGTTGAGGGTTTTGATGCGGCAATGGAGCGCGCGAATGCTTATGTCGAGGCGGGAGCGGACGTGCTGTTCATTGAAGCGCCGCGCTCCGGGGACGAGCTTCGCAAGGTGCCCCAGCACTTCAACGGGCGTGTTCCGCTTCTGGCCAATATGGTCGAAGGCGGTGCGACACCGCTGCAAGGAGCTGCGGATCTTGAGGCAATCGGTTATTCGATTGTGATCTTCCCGGGGGGGATCGTCCGCGCCTTGGCGAAGACCGCGGGCGATTACTATTCCAGCCTCAAATCCAACGGATCCAACCGGCCCTTTGCAGACCGCATGTTTGATTTCAATGGCTTGAATGACCGGATCGGGACGGCTGACATGCTGGCCTTGGGCAAGAGCTACGAAGACAACAAATGAATTCTGTGCTGCCGACACCTGCCGAAGCTTTCGACCTGGAGGTGCCTTTGCTTGTGATCGGAGCGGCCGCGGCTGGCATGGTGGCCGGGTTGTCCATCAAGGATGAGGGTGGCGAGGTTCTGGTCATCGAAGCGGATGCGGTGCCATCCGGATCGACGGCTTTGTCAGCAGGTCTGATCCCCGCGGCGGGGACACGGTTTCAGGTTGCAGAAGGGATTGAGGACGCGCCGGAAATTCTGGCTGAGGATATTCAGCGCAAGGCTTATGGGGAGAACCCGCAGCACTTGGTCGACACGTTATCGGAAACGTCCGGTCCTACTATCGAATGGCTGGCGGACCGTTTTGATCTGCCTTTTTCGGTTGTGACCGACTTTGATTATCCTGGGCACTCTCGCCGCCGGATGCATGGATTGCCCACGCGCGCAGGGCGGGAATTGGTCGACCGCTTACGTTCAGCTTGCGAGACAGAGGGGATCGACATCGTGTGCAACCGTCGGGCGATGTCGCTGTATCATAAAGAGGACCGGGTGACGGGCGTTGAGGTCGAGGGTTTAGGGGGGTCAGAGCGGATTGGGTGCGACGCGCTGATCCTTGCGTGCAACGGATTTGGCGGGAACCGGCAGATGGTGTCCGAATTGATGCCAGAGATCGAGAATGCACTTTGGTTTGGGCACGACGGGAACACCGGTGATGCCGTGCGCTGGGGCGAGGCGCTGGGCGCGGAAAGCTTGCATCTTGGGGCCTATCAGGGGCACGGCAACGTCGCGACGCCGCACGGGATCCTGATCAGCTGGGCCGTGATCACGGCAGGTGGAGTTCAGGTGAACACTGAGGGCCGCCGCTTTTGGGATGAAAGTCAGGGCTATTCGGAAGCGGCACGCGCGGTGCTTGCGCAACCCGGCGGCATTGCCTGGGCGATCTTTGATGCGCGGATCGCCGGTATTGCCCGACAGTTTCAGGACTTCAAGGATGCGGAGGCTGCTGGGGCGATCCGGACAGCCGAGACGGTGTCCGAATTGGCCGAGATTTGCGATCTTCCCGCCGAAGC
>CAWUIX010000264.1:0-4480 GCA_963922395.1 uncultured Rhodobacterales bacterium
GGCGGCGGTATTCGATATTGGGCAGAAAGCCCAGATGGTGGACCGGAGGGTCTCGGCGCGCGTGCCGTTTTGACGTTCCTGTTCCCGAGATAACGGACTTGGATGGTCGCTCTGGCAGCTGAAGACACGGTCGCAAGGCCGGCTTTCCTCAGATGCGAAGCAGATCAGACAAGGTGAGCTCAAATGCAATTTGGAAATTTTGGCTCCGGCGGTAGGGATCGAACCTACGACCAATTGATTAACAGTCAACTGCTCTACCGCTGAGCTACGCCGGAACACCGGCGTGCGATATAGCAAGGCCGGTTGGGCACGTCCAGTGGCCTCCGAGAAAAATCGTTCTTGTTTAATCCGATCTCGACCAGAGGGCTTCTAGATGGGACCGGCTGTCCTTGGTGGCCTTGTTTTGTTCTTCTAGATCAATGAGATGCGCCAGGACGTTCCTTTCCGCCATTGGGAGCATCTTGGGTGGGATGTCGGTGTAGACCCTGCGGGTTATGGCGCTGATTGGCGTGGGGCCGCTCTCCAGGGCTTTCAGGATTTCGGCTTCGCGGGCGTTTCGGTGCGCAATCAGCCAGCTCAGGCGCTCAGCTGGCGCGTCGATCGCGCCGCCATGACCCGGCAGGTAAGCTCTGTCGTGCCGACGCGCGAGCCGTTCGCACGAGGCGCGGAAAGAGGCGAGATCTCCGTCCGGTGGGGAGATCAGAGTAGACGCCCAGCCCATCACGTGATCGCCGGTGAAAACGAGATCGCCGATTGCAAAGCTCAAATGACCCGACATGTGGCCCGGCGTGTGTATGACTTCGATGTCTCCAGCACCTGTTTGCAGAATTTCGCCGTCTGCGATGTATTGGTCTGGCGCAAATGCGCTATCCACGCCTTCGCCACCGCCCACGGACCCAAGCTCTGCCAGCTGTTGCATCGTGGGACGGCGGCCCTCGGTCGCCGCGCCAAAGGCCAGAACTGGCGCGTCGAAGGCGCGGGCGAGCGGGCTATGATCCAAATGCGCGTGGGTTATCAGAACATGCGACACCGGGGCGCCGCCGATTGCTGCTTTGAGAGCAACAAGATGAGCATCAGACGTAGGACCTGGGTCAATCAGAACCACTTCGTCAACGCCCAGCAGGTAGGTGTTCGTTCCCCAGTGGGTCATGGGCGAAGCGTTTGGCGCGAGGATGCGCCTGATGCCGGGGGTCACTTCAACTGCGTTTCCGGCCTCTGGGCGTTCGTTCATCGGATGCCCCTTTCGCTTTTCAGAGCTTCCACTAGGGTTCGGGCATGGGATTTCATTGGCTCAAGATGCTTACGCCACGGTCGTTGATCGGCCGGACGGTCCTTATTCTTTTGGTTCCGATCATCACGATTCAGCTGGTGGTCACATACGTCTTTATTCAGCGGCTTTACGAAAATGTGACGGTTCAGATGACGCGGTCAATCCTTCCGTCCGTCCTTGTCCTGGCGGACTGGATTGATGCGGCAGAGAGCAGGGATGCGGCGGCGGCGGATATTCAGGCGCTGTCTGAAGCGCTGGACGTGTCGGTGCGTTTCGACGGGGCACGTGACATTCAGGACGGTCGTGAAGTCTTTGATTTGTCTGGTCGCGTTGTCACGGAGATTTTGCGCGACGGCTTGCCGTCCATTGGTGCAATCGATCTGGCGACAAACGATAGAGAGGTGCGGTTTGCGGTTGGCACCCGTCACGGTCCGGTTGTGATGCTTTTTGATCGGGCACGCGTCTCGGCCCGGAACCCCCATCAGCTTCTGGTGCTGATGGTCTTTGTATCGACTGTGGTGACCTTAATCTCGTTTCTCTTCCTCAAAAATCAGGTGCGCCCGATCCGACGTTTGGCAGAAGCTGCGTCTGCCTTTGGTAAAGGGCAGGTCGTGTCCTATCGCCCTGCGGGGGCGACAGAGGTGAGGCAGGCGGGCACCTCATTCTTAGAGATGCGGGACCGGATCGAACGGCATATCGATCAGCGTACGCTCCTGTTGTCGGGTGTTTCGCACGATCTGCGAACGCCGCTTACGCGAATGAAACTCGCGCTCTCCTTAATGGGCGACCGGGGTGAAGCGGAGCCCCTTGAACAGGACGTCGCCGAGATGCAGCAGATGCTGGATACTTTTTTAGGGTTCGCCCGTGTCGACGCGACTGAGGAAACCGTTGAGGTCGACCCCAAGACAATGCTGGCAGACGCGGCGGCACGGGGCGGCCCGCGCGTCACGGTCGGCGTGCAAGAGGGGGAGGGCACAGTTTCGATCCGGCCTGTTGCCGTTGCGCGTTGTCTCGATAATTTGATTGCGAATGCGAAGCGCTATGGCATGCATGCGCAGATTTCCGTTGCGATTCTTGAGCGTTCGGTGCGTTTCACCGTCGAGGACGATGGTCCGGGGATCCCGCCTGAGCGGCGGGAAGAGGCGGTTCGGCCATTCGCGCGTCTCGATGCTGCGCGAAACCAGAACGAAGGCGGCAGCGTGGGCCTTGGTCTTTCCATTGTGAGAGACATCGCGCGCCAGCATGGGGGCACGTTGCGGCTTGGAGAGAGTGACGCACTGGGTGGGCTTCGCGTTGATCTGGTGCTGGCCCGTTAGGACTGCGCGTGGCCTGAAGTGCGAAACGTCAATCAACGCACCAGTCTATGACGTCTCGCTCGTCCCAATGCCCCCATGGTGCTTCACCTCCGGTGGAGGTATTCGAGTGAGACGACCCAAGCTTGGGATTGGAGTGTTCCGTGGCCGAAGCCTTCATCTGTGACTATGTCCGCACCCCTATTGGCCGGTTCGGCGGCGCGTTGTCGAGCGTCAGACCGGATGACCTAGGAGCAGTTCCACTTCGCGCACTCATGGAGCGGAACAAGGGCGTCGATTGGGCGGCTGTGGACGAAGTCTATTTTGGCTGCGCAAATCAGGCCGGAGAGGACAACCGCAACGTTGGACGTATGAGCGTGCTGCTCGCCGGTTTGCCGGAAACGGTACCGGCCACCACGCTGAACCGGCTGTGTGGGTCCGGGATGGATGCGGTGATCGCGGCCGCCCGAGCGATACGGACGGGCGAGGCGGATCTTGTGCTTGCGGGTGGCGTTGAGAGCATGAGCCGTGCGCCTTTTGTTATGCCAAAAGCGACGGCTGCCTTCAGCCGGGCAGCGGAGATCCACGACACTACGATTGGGTGGCGCTTCGTGAATCCGAAGATCAAGCAGCAGTATGGTATCGATTCCATGCCTGAGACTGCGGAGAACGTGGCCGCCGAGTTCAACATCAGCCGCGCCGATCAGGATGCATTCGCACTCCGTTCTCAAGCTCGGGTTGCGGCGTCCCGTGACCGGCTTGCGCAAGAGATTGTGCCAGTCATCGTCCAACTACGGCGCGGTGAACCGATAGTGGTTTCGGAGGACGAACATCCGCGAGAAACCACGATCGACAAGCTCGCGGGCCTTCCAACACCGTTCCGGGAAGGCGGGAGCGTCACCGCCGGCAACGCATCCGGCGTAAACGATGGTGCTGCGGCCCTCGTCTTGGCCTCAGAGGACGGTGTCAAACAACACGGGCTCATGCCCATCGCCCGCGTGTCGGGCGGAGCGACTGCGGGCATCGCCCCACGGATCATGGGATTTGGCCCGGCGCCGGCAACGCGGAAGCTGTGCGATCGCTTGGGTCTTTCGCCCGCCGATTTTGGTGTTATCGAACTGAACGAAGCCTTTGCAAGTCAGGCACTTGCGGTCCTGCGCGACTTGGGTCTCGAGGACGATGCAGATCATGTGAACCCCAATGGTGGTGCGATTGCGCTTGGGCATCCGCTGGGGATGACTGGTGCGCGGATTACGGGGTCGCTCGCGTTGGATCTGCAGGCACGAGACGCGAAGATAGGGCTCGCTACAATGTGCATCGGTGTGGGGCAGGGGATCGCTGTGGCCTTGGAGCGGGCCTGAGCAGGGGCAAGGGTGGGTGCCAAACCGGCCAGAAGTGATCTAGATTCCTAAGGAGCGAGTGCATTGGGGAGATGAATGATGAGATCATTTGGGATATTTCTACTGGTGGCTGCTGGAGCACCAAATGTCGCAGCGGCAGACCCGGCAACGGAGTGCGGGGGGAGCAGCCAGGTCGAGATCGGAAACTGCGTCGCTGAAACATTAGAGCGGGTCGACGCGACCATCGATCTCTTCCTCGGGTTCGCCACCGCTTCCGCACAGGAGCTCGACGAGATCACTGGTCGTACCGATGCTGTACCGGCACTAGAGGCTGGGCAAGCTGCATGGTCGGCCTATCGAGAGGCGCACTGCGCCTACGTCGGTTCAACATTTGGCGGCGGATCGGGCACTGGGATTGCGATAGACGCTTGTAGGATCGAGCTTGGTCGTGCGCGGGCGGCAGATCTGCTTCGTTCTGTCGATTGAGCGGCTTGCTAAGCCTGCGCAAGCAGGAGTCACCTCGCGACTGGTTGTGTCACCCCCCCCTCCACCCGACTCGGCTATCACCGAAAATCGAG
>CAWUIX010000265.1:0-4479 GCA_963922395.1 uncultured Rhodobacterales bacterium
CCGGTTGCGTCGACGAAAACGCCCCCGTTTTGAGCGGTCCGTTTGTCGAAGCTGGCGAGCCAGGTGAGTTGTTTGTGCCCGGTCGCCCCAGGACCGTTATGCGATGCGTGTTCAACCTCGAAAAACTCGACGGACGGATGACGGACTATACCTGCACCGACGGTGGTGAGATCCGCGCGCGGGACGGCTGGAAAGCCACCTTCACAAGTGTCGGCGAAAACAGGGTCCGCGTTACTGTCGTTGACGCTGCGGGAGCGACAAACCCCGATCTTGACGAGGCGATGCGCGGCTGGCTTGAGCAGTGCGCTTGGCCCTAAGGCAGGTCAGAGATGAAACTTGCCATTGGGACATCAGAGAATTTCAATTGACGTTTAGGAGCACCATTTAATGACCCGACTTGCAGCTGCCTTCTCCCTGCTCGGCCTGCTAACGCTTGCGGCCTGCGATGACGAGAACGCCACCGTTTTGCGCGGCACGGTCGTCGAGAACGGCGCCCCGGGCGAGTTCTTCATGCAGGGCGATGCAACGAAAATTCTGAAGTGCGTCTATAACGGAGAAGGTGACAACCCGGGCGTTTCCGGTTCGGTGATCGAGTATCCTCGCGCCATCGGAGGCGGTGAGATCCGTGCGCGTGACGGCTGGCGCGCAACCTTCGTGCAAACTGGATACAACCGCACTCGGGTCGTCGTTCGCGATCGGAACGGCGCGGTCAACCCAGGGGCCAGCCAAGAGGTGCGCAGATTGATGGACGGGTGTGGCTGGGAAGTTTGAGCAGCACTATCGTAAATACGGTTTGTTGGATGGCGGCTTCGTCCGCAACTCGGACTTAGAGACTTGTTCCGCGAACGTCTGCTGTAAGTGTAAGCAACCGTTCAATGTGGAGTTAACGGATCAGCGGCTTTCAACGACTGCTTAAAGCTAAACCAGACGTTCGCCGAAATCCGGGCAATGACAGCAAAGCGGACAATGCAGCCGTTCCGAAAATGTTTTCAGCCGCGACGTCAGCCGCTTCTTGGGAGGGCGGCGAGCTGTTCAGACGGCTTGTTAGTTATGGTCAGGAAAGACCGCGTGTAGCCACTACGGATCGTCAGAGCCCGCTCAAAGTCACGTAACGTGTCAAACTGGTTCTCATGTGACATCGAAACGCTTGCCTTAGTGTACAGGCTGACAAGTCTCTGTTGATCGGGCCAGCCGCACGCAAGAGGTTTTATGTCTCGTATCTGGACACAAAGACAACCGGTTGATTTTTCCTTGCGGTTTGGCAGGCTCTCCTCCTCAGTTTTTAGGCCATTCAGGGAAATCTTCACATTTCTCCACAGTATCTTCAGAAACACTTCAAGCTTGCCCGTCAAGGATTAGGCATCTGTCATCCCACCAACCATCTGGTGAAAGGAGACAGACATGAACATTGCCGCCCCGCAAACCGCTGCACCCGATCTGGTTGCAGTAAAATCGAAACAACACGCGACATGGTCATCCGGCGATTACGCGGCCGTCGGCACAACACTTCAGATCGTCGGTGAAAACCTCGCCGAAGCGCTGGACCTTCGCCCTGACGCAAACGTGCTTGATGTTGCCGCCGGAAACGGCAATGCAACGCTGGCTGCCGCCCGGCGCTACTGCAACGTGACATCGACCGACTATGTCCTGAACCTCTTAATCGCGGGCAAAGCCCGGGCTGAGGCCGAACACCTGCCGGTTTCGTTTCGCGAGGCCGACGCGGAAAACCTGCCGTTCGAAGACGGTGTGTTCGACGCAGTCATGTCGACCTTCGGCGTGATGTTCACGGCCAATCAGGAGGCCGCAGCAAGAGAGTTACTGCGGGTCTGCCGCAGTGGCGGCAAGATCGGCCTGGCCAACTGGACACCTGGCAGCTTCATCGGAGATGTGTTCCGCACTATCGGCCGTCATGTGCCGCCCCCAGCGGGCGTCCGTTCGCCGCTGGAATGGGGGACCGAAGCCCGTCTGCAAGAGTTGTTCGGTGATCAAGCCGCGAAAATCGAGATCGCCAAGCGTCATTTCACGTTCCGCATTCGGTCCGCGAATTACTGGGTCGAGCATTGGCGCAACGTGTACGGGCCGGTGCACAAAGCCTTCGACGCCGTTGGCGACAATGCACCCCGTCTTGCCGCCGATCTGATCGCTGTGGCGCGCGAGCATTCCACCGACCCGAACGCGATGATCGTTCCTGCGGAATACGCCGAGATCGTCATTCACCGCACTTGACTAAGTCCCTGCCCGGCGATCCGTCGCCGGGCCAATTCCCCAAAAGGACACAGACCGATGCTTGCCCGCACCCAAACTCATCGACCCGTTTCACTGTTCACCAAGAACGGCGGATTTCGCACGTTGCGCGCGGTTATTTTCGATTTCTATGATCGCGTTCTCGACAGCGACGTGGTGGGTCATTTCTTCGAAAATGTCGATCTCGCCAAGCTGGTTGATCACCAGACCAAGTTCTTCGCCTCGATCCTCGGTGGACCTGTGGGGTTCGTTGATCAGCGCCTTGCAAATGCGCATGCGCATCTGCACGTGACCGACGCCCATTTCGACGAGATTGTCAGTATCCTGAAGGAGACGTTGCAGGATGTGGGTTTCACGCATGAAGACCTGAGCGCGACGATCATTGCAGTCGAGGCCCGGCGGCCCCTCATTGTAAAGCCACGATAAGGGGAGTGGTTCCTTCAGAAACCGGCCCTTTCAAAGGAGGCCGTCAAACGCGCGCGATAACCAGGATCCCGGATCGGAGCTGAATCGACGAGTTCCGCGGCAGTCGCGTTGGGTTTAAGGGCCCGAACGACGCGGGCAACTTCATTCATCCGCTGCGACATGCCCAATTCGGCTGTGCAGGCCATGATCAGGCGGGGTGCCCAGGTTGATCCTGGCGCTTCTAGATAACCTTGCTCAAGCATCGGCAGTGCGCCTGAGTAGTCGCCCATTCCGTAGCGTGCTGCGCCAATCCCGAAATAGTAGCTAAAGCGCATCGGGTCGTGTGGGCTTAGGCGCAATGCGCGTTCATAGTTCTCGACGGCTTGAGACAGATTCCCGGAGTATGTTTCCAGCGCACCTAGCATGGCCCAGGCCCAGGCCAGACTGGGGTCCAAATCCAGTGCTGTTTCAAGATGATGCCGCGCCGCACCGTGCTCGCCCGCAGCCACTTCGGCGCTGGCTACAAAGGTCAGGACCAGCGCATCCAGCGGTGCAAGGATCAGTGCGCGATGCCCGTGCCCCATTGCTGCGGCAAAGGCGGCGCGTTTGTCGGGTGCCCATTCCGAAAGCGCTTGCTGACCGAGGCTCCATGACAGCATTGCGTGAGACAGAGCGTGATCCGGATCCGCCGCCAGGGCGCGTTCCAGATGTGCGACGGCCTGACGGTTGTCGGTTGCATCCATGCTCATGCAGAGCGGCGTAGCGCGCAACAGCTCGTGATATGCATCCGTCATACTTGTCTCCGAAGCCGCACGTTGCACTTCGACCATCATTACATTGGGGACCAATCTGCCCAGCACGGCTGATACCACCTTATCCTGCGCCGCAAATGGATCGTCCAATTGCCCATCGAACCGGTCTGCCCACACTTCCTCCATTCGTTGTGCGAACAGAAGGGAAGCATTCAGACGGAAGGCATCGCCGGAAAAACGTAGCTTAAGAGCCAATACGTAACGAACGCCCAGATCTTTGGCGGCAGTTTTTGGGTCATTTCCACCAACGGAACGGGCGAGGTAAATTGTTCCCACTCGCCCTATCGCCGCGCAGATGTCATCTTCCAGCCCTTCGCCAAATGCCCTTTGCGCGTCTGTTGGAGAAACGATCATTGTGGGCATGACAGCAATCGAGGGCTGTGCTACGCCGCGGCTGCCTATCGAGCCATCTGAAGATTCATCGACTTCGCCGACGAACTGAAAACCACGGCCATGCAGTGTGCGCACCAACTCCTGACGCGACCCGTCATCTCCGATCGCTGCCCGCGCCGCCTTTATCCGGCTGCTCAATGCCGCATCGGATACAATGCGTCCTTTCCAGATGACCTCAAACACCTCGTCGCGTGAAACGACCCGGTCACGGTTTTCGATAAGGTGTCGCAAGAGCGCAAATACCTGCGGCTCGGTCGGAACAATGGCTCCATCTCGCATCAGCTGCAACCGCTTCAAGTCCAGAGTGCATGTTCCGAACGCATACTTCATACAGTGATCTTGGCGGTTCACCCAGCGTTCGCCAAGCCGCATTTTTTTGGAAGCCTAGTCGCCTTAGTCGAATGGCAAAGTTCGGTGTATGGTCTACGACGATTTTCTGTCGATCATCAAACGGATCCTCTTGATCTGCTCGCCAATGGTTTTCCTGCCGATTTGGTGGTAGAGATCAAGAACGTCTTCGGACCCGAAACAATGGCAGCGGCCTGGGCATCAATTCTCAACTGAGGGCTGATGCATATCGGCCCCAGTAGCATCACCCGCGACCAAGTATTTGCATGCCATAACC
>CAWUIX010000266.1:0-4465 GCA_963922395.1 uncultured Rhodobacterales bacterium
GTTCCGTCCTCCTACGCGAATGGTACGTGGCTCCATGGTGGCCTCGATGCCCGTCGTTTCGGAAAACCTTCCCGAGCAAATCGGTGTCTTCTGCGGCGACGGTGTCCCCGAGGCATCCTGCGCGTAGAAATCGACGTGGAAGTTGAAGCCGCCAAGCGGGGCAGGGGGCGCAGCAAGCGTCATGTGCGTGTCCCCCCTTGCGTGATTGGCAGGCGGACGGTGATACGTGCGACGGGCCGGGCTGGAAGAAAGGACAGTTCGGCAATAAGCCGTCCTTCGTCGATGTCCTGCTGGGTCATCGTCGAGTGATCGCAGACCACATCGAAGCTTGTGCCTTCGCCTCGACCGGCCAGAGCGCCCGAGCGATAAACGGTCCGAAGCAGTCCCCTAAGTGCTGTGCGGGTGTTGGCCCACAGGTTCGGTCCAGAGGGTTCGAATGTCAGCCTGTTGCCGAGCGCCCGGCACTCGCGAAGCAAAAGCGCTGTCAAGCGCGACACAGGCGCGTCGGCCCAGGACGGGTCGGACGAGGTTGTCAGATCCTTGTTCAGAAGAATTCCTCTGATGTCGGAGTAGAAGCGGCAGGTCGAAAGGCCAGACACAGCGCGTGGCTCGACGTCGCGCAGTGAGGCCACGGGCCGGTTCGCCGCGCTGAGATATGTGCCTTGCCTGCGCGCCGACAGCGCGAGCTGAGCGGCCAGTGGTGCATCTGGGGCAAGAAGTCCTTCGGGCGCATCAAGACTGACACGTGACCTGACCCAGCCTTCGGCGACCTGAAGAAAGGCGCTATCTGGCAGAATTGGCGTTGCGGCACCGGGCAGGTTTCGCGGCAATGCGGCCAGAACGATCTTGTCGCGCATTTCAGCGCTGACGCGCGCCACAACGTGCCCAAGCGCGTCCTGCCAGACGATCCTGCCGATGCTGTCGAGTTCGGGCGCCCTAAGACGGGCCGATTGCTCGGATCCGGCGTCGGAATCGCCCGGCAAGCATTCGGTGAATGCTTCTCTGGGGCGCGGCAAAATGGGCAGATCGGCAAGCTTTTCGGGGCGCGGTGCAACAAGCTCGGGCAGATCGGGCAGGCATAGAAAAGTCACGTCCTCGGTTGCCAGCAGGTGTTCGATCCCGTGCCAATCGCCAGGCTCCAGAGGCGCTATCGGATTGGCTCGTGCCAATGCATCTCTCAGGTCCTCTGAGGTTGAGGCGTCCTTAAGCGGCTCCCTCAGCAGCAAGCGGTGAAGGTATGCAAGCCGCTCGCTGCGGTTGATTGAGTAGGCAGTGGGACGGCCCATGGCGACAATCACCGCGGTCGTCCCGCCTCCGGCAAAGAACTGCCGGACGGCCATCGCCACGGGAGACGGCAATATCTCCGCCTCGGCGCGCCGCGTTTGGGGAAACCCAAGGGTAGGATAGGGCAGTACAGCCAGCGTTCCTGCACCATGATCCTCCCGCAATCTAAAGCGCAGCGCATCTGCGTTGCCAGTTGCGACAAGCTGGGCGTCAACAGGCAGTCCTGCCAAATTGATCGCCCGTTTGATCCGCGTCAGTGCCTCGTCCGGCGAAAGCGGCAACGGCAAGAGTTTCAGGTCATGAAGAACACCGTCAACGATGATCGTAAGTTCTGCGTCCACACCCGAGCCTGGAAGCGTCTCGGCCAGTGTTCCGCCGGTAATCTCCGCCACTGATGCAAGGCGTCCGTCAGGTTCATAGAGCGCCTCGAACATGGCAAGCGAGCTCACGGACACCGGTCGGTTGAGGATTGTGGGTATCTTGTCGCCGTAGACATCCCGTAGCCTCTGGACCACGGGGCCGGGCAGCGTCGCACCTGCCCGCGGGCTGACGAAACCGATAAAGGCGGCGACGTCCATGCGTGCGGGATCGGGCGAATCCGCGACCTCGTAGGTCTCGAAGCTGATGGCAGGCTGGCTCATAGTTCAGACGCCTCAGTCAGGCGTGCCTTCCTGTTTGAACTCCATCACGTCGTAGGCAAGCTGCCACTCTTCCATGGCAACCTCGGTGCCAGGCGCAGCCTGAAGGTTGGGCCCGGTGTACTTGATCGGGAACGCGCCAGTCAGCTTCCAGGATTGGACGTCCTGGTTGCTCTCGGACTGCATCACGATCCTGATCGTCCGCTTGGCCTGGGGGCCCGATGTATAGATTTCGTTCATCCAGGCCCAGAAAGTTGAGCTATCGACGATTCCGCGCTTCAGCGTGACGTTCTCAAAATCGTGGCCCGTTGGGATCTTCGTGACGTGATTTTGTGCATCGTTTCCAGCTCTGTACTCGGCGACCTTCACGTTGGAATTCAGGCCCTGAATGTCCGAGAATCCGGCTACAATCTGTCCTGTTTCATCGTGAAACGTGAAGCGGAAGGCGTTATACGGTGTTTCGCGTGCCATTGTACGTTTTCCTTTCTATCAACCGCGGCTATCTGCGGTTTTCTGACCGATGCGGAAGATCAGGAATTCGGCAGGCTTGATGATGGCGCAGCCGATTTCACAGACGCATCTGCCGTTATCCAAATCGTCTTGCGTAATCACCGAGCGGTCACAGCGGACGAAGTAAGCGTTGTCGGGTTGCGCCCCCAGAAGCGCCCCATTTCGCCATTGATTGAAGAGGAAGGACGCGACCGCCTCCCGAATATCTGTCCAAAGGGCCGGGCCGTTGGGCTCGAATACGGCCCACTGCATGGAGTTGTGGATCGAGTGCTTTAGGAAGTTCAGATATCTCCTGTCGCTGACATAGACGATCTCACGATCCGACGTCGCTAGCCGTCCGCCATAAACCCGGTTGCCACGTCCACTCAGCTTGCGCAGGATATTGATTCCAATGGGATTCAGCACTTCCTGATGGCGCTGTGTGTAGTCGCGTTCAAAGCCCACGGCCTCTCGGATAATTTCGTTGGCTGGCGTCTTGTGAACGCCGCGCTGTGTGTCATTGCGGGCATAGACCCCGCAGATATGACCTGAAGGAGGCAGCACAATTTCGCGCGGTGTTGCCTCGGTTCCCGGACGATAAAGCGGGTTCGCAACGCGGATGCCTGGCGCATAGAACGCCGCATAGGTGTTGTCGAACTGACCTCGCGTCCGGCGCAGCGCGGCCATCTCCTGACCGAGCGGTGGATCGCAGACGGCGATGCGGAAATTCGAGCTCTCGGCATGTCCGATCAAGTGGTTTCTTACTGCGTCGCCGAGGGCATCATATGCGGTGGACCCGGGTGCGGCGACAATCGCGATGTCATCGACAAGACTGAGGTTGTCGATCGCATTGGTCATTGTCTGAAGTGCCGGAACCGCTCCGTCATTTCCGCCGGTAATGGCGACGGTTGTGCTCAGTATATCATCTTCGTCTGCTGTGGCGGTGGCGAACATCGCGGCGTGAACCTGGGCCGAGTTCAACCCGTTTTCTTCCAAGACGAGTGGGTCGCTCAATGGCTCTTCCAGCGGATCTGTTACGGTTACCATCCGGTGTCCGAACCAGCGCGGGTGCCTTTCGTCGAATCCAAGCCCCTCATAGCTTGTCGATACTCCATCAACGCTGGTGACATTCAGGCTGAGGGTCACAAGATGTCCGTCGGCCCCAAGCGTCGCGAATGGATCGACTGTTCCGCCACCGCTGGCCGTGAATGTGCCGCCCGAAATGGTATATTCCTGCCAGCCGTTAGCGGCCTCTGTCTCTCGGACGAACATGATGCGCTGCACACCGTCGGCGCCGCCCAGGGCATCGTCTGCATCATCAGGGTCGAAGCCAAGCGCCGTCAGCGCAGCCGCGTTGGCGTCCGCCGTCAAATCAAGACTTGCGGCGTTTCCGGTCGAGTCTGTGCTGATCCGCAGAAGCCCCGTACCCGGTACGATATCTGCCGTTGCCGGCACGCTCGCAGCCGCCATCAGACCGTTGAGATCGGCAGCAGAGATCGAGTCAAGCCGGGGCAGGCCGGTTCCTATGCCCACCGTTTGCGGGTCGGTGAAGCCGAGGATATCAATTTGGCTGACATTGATTTCTATGGCCGAGCCGCGCGCGCTTGACACGATGTGAAGCCGGTCGCCGTCAAGCTCGCATTCGCCATTGGCCAGCGCCGCGGTGATCTCGTCGCGAATTTCGGTGCGAGGACGGTTAGCACCAGCCGCAATTGGTAACGCTTGCGTCAGGCCGTCGATGGTCAACGTCATAACGGTTCCGGCCGGAATGGTGATCTGTGTTGGAACCGTGGCCGCCGGTGTAGCCCTGGCAGGATCCCCGTTGAAGGTCAGGGTCTGGACGCCGCCGCCATCGACCTCAATCTCAAGCGTCGTGCCGTCTATAACCGCGCCCGGTGCGCTGTTGGCTGTGATCCTTGCGGGCTCTGCAGGTGTGCCGCGCGTCCGTGCCACCGAACCGACCGGTGCGGCTTCCAGCACCCGTTCCGTCGTAGGCGTAGCAATCTCGGACATGCTGATCGTTCCATTGGCGCCTGAGCCGGGGAAACGCGCCC
>CAWUIX010000267.1:0-4461 GCA_963922395.1 uncultured Rhodobacterales bacterium
TGCCGCCTCTGAGTAGATATTCGCAAACCCTTCGAGGTAACCCTCCGGATGACCCGGCGGTACGCGGCTCACCCGCGCCGCCGCGTCGCCCGCGCCGGCACCGTTTCGGGTAATCAAGCGTTTTGGTTCGCCGAACGGTGTAAACCAAAGGTAGTTCGGATCTTCCTGCGCCCATTCAAGTCCACCCTTGTCACCATATACCCGAAGCCGCAGAGCATTCTCATTTCCAGGCGCCACCTGGCTCGCCCAGAGCATTCCCCGCGCGCCCCCGGCAAACCTAAGCAGAACATGGGCATTGTCATCGACTTGCCGGCCGGGCACGAATGCTTGAATGTCTGCAGCAAGGCTTTCGACCTCTAACCCGCTGACAAAGCACGCAAGATTAAAGGCATGGGTTCCGATATCTCCGGTGGAACCGCCCGCCCCGGATTGCGCAGGATCGGTGCGCCAATTTGCCTGTTTAAAATCCTGTTCAACGGTCAGCCAATCCTGTGGGTACTCAGCCTGGACCACCCGTATCTGCCCCAAATCCCCAGCGGCGATCATCTCGCGCGCGTGCCGCACCATCGGGTAGCCTGTGTAATTGTGTGTAAGTATAAACAGCGCCCCGGAGGCTTCGGCAGCTTTAACCATCTTCTTGGCATCCGCTAAGGTCGAAGTCAGGGGCTTGTCGCAAATCACATGTATGCCCCGCTTCAGAAACTCGCGCGCTGCCAGATAATGCACGTGGTTCGGCGTGACGATCGACACAGCCTCGATCCCGTCTTTCCGGCGGGCTTCGCGGATCGCCATTTGTTTGTAGTCTTCGTAGATCCGAGGAAGGCCCAAAGCCTCACCGCTTGCACGCGCCTTTTCCGGTGTCGCGCTGAGCGCTCCAGCGACTAGCTCATAGCGGTCGTCGATCCGCGACGCGATCCGGTGCACCGCTCCGATGAATGCGTCGTTTCCGCCGCCCACCATGCCAAGCCGGATTCGCCGGTTCGCCGTTTCACTGCGTCCTTCGATTGCCATCCGATTTCTCCTTCGGGCGGTAAAGCCCTATATTTCCTGGTCGCTTAAAACTGTGCAGTAAGGCTTGCGGGGTCCCTGCCTGGGCAGCCGCAAGCCTTAGTTAGGTCAACTCAGGCCTAGCATCGCCCGGTTTGCCGCCTCGTCCGTGCCTCCATCGGCAAAGTCGTCAAACGCCTTCTCCGTGACCCGAATGATGTGCTCAGACACGAATTGGGCCCCTTCCCGGGCCCCATCTTCGGGATGCTTGAGGCAACACTCCCATTCCACCACGGCCCAACCTTCGAAATCGTTTGCCGCCATCTTGGAGAAAACCGCTCCGAAATCGACTTGCCCGTCGCCCAGACTCCGGAACCGCCCTGCGCGGTCGACCCAGGATTGATAGCCAGAGTAGACACCCTGCCGTCCAGTCGGATTAAACTCCGCGTCCTTGACGTGGAACATCCGGATCCGATCCTTGTAGATGTCGATATTGTCAAGATAATCGAGGCATTGCAGGACATAGTGCGATGGGTCGTAGAGCATATTGCACCGCGCATGCCCTCCGACACGTTCGAGGAACATCTCAAACGTGATCCCATCATGAAGGTCTTCACCGGGGTGGATCTCGTAACAGACATCCACTCCACACGCGTCAGCATGGTCGAGGATCGGGCGCCAGCGCGCGGCCAATTCGTCGAACGCCGTCTCGATCAACCCGGCGGGGCGCTGTGGCCAAGGATAGACATAAGGCCACGCCAACGCGCCCGAAAACGTGGCATGGGCCGAGATTCCCATATTCATCGATGCACTGAGCGCTTTCTTGACCTGATCAACGGCCCATTCTTGGCGGGCCGCCGGATTGCCGCGCACGGATGGATCGGCAAAACCGTCAAACGCCACGTCATAAGCTGGGTGTACGGCCACCAGCTGACCTTGCAAATGGGTCGATAGCTCTGTCACCTCAACACCATTCGAGGCGGCCTGCCCTTTAAATTCGTCACAGTACGACTTGCTCTCGGCCGCCGTTGCCAGGTCGATTAGGCGACCGTCCCAACTCGGCACCTGAACGCCCTTGTAGCCGCAATCCGCTGCCCATTTCGTGATTGAATCCCATGAGTTGAACGGAGCTTCGTCCCCAGCAAACTGCGCCAGGAAGAGTGCCGGGCCTTTGATCGTCTTCATCTGTGTCCTCCCTCATCGCCCTCGATCTCGTGGGGCAAGTTGTCATTTAAGAATATGTCGATCCGAATACGCTCTTGCGTCGGATTGTATGGCGCGCGATCCACCGTCGCCTTTAGAAGCCTGACGGCGGATCGAACCAGATGCCCAGTGTCCTGCGCGATCAACGCGTCGAACGCGCCCGATTGCAGGGCGGCACGGGTCATGGGGGTCAGTTCATGCGCAATCACAATCAGGTCGTTCGCGCGCCCTTTCTCGTCCAGAAACTTAACCAACCCGCCGTTGCCAGCGGCGGAAGAATAGATCCCGCAAATCTGCGGATTTTCTTCGAAAGCCTTGGGCAAAAGATCGTGGATTAGGTCCGGGTCGTCCTGGCCTTCGATGGAGGCAATAACATCCAATCCGGGGTAGGAGCTTTGCATCACTTGATCAAAGCCCTGCCGACGTTCCATATGATCGCGGGCCAGTCGGGATCCGGTGATCACCAGGACCTGCCCGTCCCGTCGGACAAAGCGCCCCATGAGCCGTGCTGCAGTCCTGCCCGCAGCAACGTTGTCGATGCCAACAAAATGATCCCGCTCCGAGCTTGGTAAGTCTGAGATCAAGGCGACAACGGCAAGTCCCCTTTCCCGCACGCGCGTCACCGCATCTCGGATGGATGGTGTTTCTGGCCCAAATACTGCGACCCCGTCAATCTCGACAGGATCAAGTGCATCGAGAAGCGACACGATGCCCCCTGCATCAAATGGCGCCACGGCTTGGTGGTGCAGGATCGTCCGGTCGTACCGCAGCTTGCGCCCCTGTTCTTCAATCTGTGAACGCAATGCATCGACGAATTCGTTCCCGATTTCCGGGAGGATAAACAAAAGGTTATAGACGCGTTTTCGCGCAAGATTTGCAGCAGCCGTATCGCGGACATAGCCCAGTTCTGCGATCGCTCGATACACTTTATCGACCGTCACCTGCCGTACTCCGGATCTGGCGTTTAGCACGCGATCCACCGTCGCCAAACTGACGCCGGCAACCCGCGCGATATCGTTCACGGTCGGCTTATTCGAGGTTATTGTTTGCGATATCGCCATTCTGGATCGTTACCCCTTCAAGTGTCTTGCAAGACCTTCAAACAGGATTGCGACAGCCTCCGCCCCAGGATCATTGTGCCCTCTTAAGTTTTCTTCAGGCACATAAGCCGCACGCCCCGCCTTTGCCCTGTGGATGGTGGAGGTGCTGTCTGCGCCAGAGCGCGCTGCGGCTGCGGCGGCGGGCACACCGCTCCCCAGTGCCTCAAGCGCCGGCGCAAGTGCGTCAATCATTGTCCGGTCGCCAACCTGAGCGCCACCAACTTCACTGATCCGTCGCAATCCCTCGCGCAATGCCTGATGCAGAGTCTGTCCGCCTGCGCAGGCGTCGCCAGCCGCGTTGAAAAAGATGGCAAGGATCACACCTGAGGATCCGCCCATCGTTTGGCTCAACGCATTTCCAAGCGCCGGGAACAATTGGGTGAGATCGGCCAGCGGCATAGCATCGAGATTGCCCAATAGCGCCCTTGCTGCGGTCGCCAGGGTGCTCCCCGTGTCACCATCACCAGACTTTGCATCAAGCGCGTTCAATTCTGCCTCCGCGGCAATTAACGCACCTGCTACGTGCTCTAGAGCCGCGCGGACTAAAGGATCCTCCGATGAGATCGGTTCGATCGGTGTCAGCCCTTCTGGAAGAGGCTCTATGGGGACCGGGACAATAGCGTGCATCCCGGGCCAGGCCGCCATCGGCACGTTCTCTGAAAGTGCAGCAAACTCGTCCTCATCCGCCTCAAGAACAGAGATCGAAAATCCATGCATATCAAGCGAAGTCATCATCGGCGCTGGTCCAATCACGTAATCCGCAATGCCAGCGCTCGCCAAACCATGCGCCAGAACAGACATCTCAAGAGGTGTCGTCGAGCCCAGGTTGTTCAGGAGTGCAACTCGAGCTCCCGCCCCTTCCATGTGACCATCGAGACGGCTCAAAACCATATGCATCGCCTCTTCGGCACCTGCGAAGTCCACCTGCTCTACACCGGGCTCGCCATGTATGCCCAAGCCGAGTTCCGCCTTTCCAAACGGAATGCGATCTTCCTTCGGTGATCCTGGAATCGTGCAGGTATCAAGGCTCTTTCCAATTGAAGCAACTTTCGCCACAACGGTCCGCGCCGTCGCCGCGACCTTCTCGAGATCCTCCCCCGCCTCTGCAGCTGCGCCGGCAATCTTATGGACGAACAGGGTTCCGGCAACGCCGCGCGGCTGTGGAAGATCA
>CAWUIX010000268.1:0-4424 GCA_963922395.1 uncultured Rhodobacterales bacterium
CACGGTTCGCATTCGGGAACCGATGATCCTGGGTCATGAGGTTGCGGGACATGTCGAAGCCCTGGGAGAAGGCGTCGACAGGCTGTCAGTGGGGCAGCTTGTGGCGGTGTCTCCGTCCCGCCCCTGTGGCCGGTGCCGGTACTGCCTTGAAGGGAAGACGAACCATTGCCTGAACATGCGGTTCTACGGCTCTGCTATGCCGTTCCCCCACATCCAGGGCGCGTTCCGCGAGGCCCTGATCGCCGATGCCAGCCAATGCGCGCCAGCAGACGGGCTCAGCCCCGGGGAGGCGGCGATGGGGGAGCCCTTGGCGGTCTGCCTTCATGCCTCTGCCCAGGCGGGCGACCTGACCGGCAAGCGGGTTTTGGTGACGGGCTGCGGCCCCATCGGCTGTCTGGCCGTTTTGGTGGCGCGTCGGGGTGGCGCGGCAGAGATTGTGGCGACGGACCTCACCGAATTCACGCTCGACATGGCGCGGACCTGCGGCGCAGATCGTGTGATCAATGTGGGCGAGGTGCCCGAAGCGCTGTCCGCCTATGAAACGGAGAAGGGATATTTCGACGTCTTGTTCGAGTGCACAGGGGTTGCGCAGGCTCTCGCGGGCGGCATCGCTGCGATGCGCCCCAAGGGCACTGTCGTGCAGGTTGGCCTCGGCGGGGATATGACGATCCCGATGCAGGCGCTTACGGTCAAAGAGCTCTCGCTTAAAGGGTCCTTCCGGTTTCACCCTGAATTCTTCACGGGTGTCGAGATGATGCGAAAGGGGCTGATCGACGTGAAGCCCCTGATCACCCAGACGGTTGCGCTGGATGACGCGGTGGAGGGGTTTCGATTGGCCGCCGATAGGACCCGTGCGATGAAAGCGCAGATCGCATTCTGAGGAGAGGCAGACATGTCGTTTTATGAGGTCCATGATCCGGTGTTCCGGAGCTACGTGATCGGGAATGCACCGCTAAAGCATCTCGCCTCGGGCTTTGATTGGGCGGAGGGACCGGTCTGGTTTGGCGATGCTGGATGCCTTCTCTTCTCCGACATCCCGAACAACCGGATCCTGCGCTGGACGCCGGGCGAGGGGATCACGACCTACCGGCAGCCCTCGAACTATTCCAACGGGCATACGCGGGACCGGGAAGGGCGGCTGATTTCCTGTGAGCACGGGACGCGGCGTGTCACACGGACGGAGTATGACGGGTCGATCACGGTGATTGCCGACAATTTTGAGGGGCGGCGGCTCAACTCCCCGAACGATGTGGTCGTGAAGTCCGATGGATCGATCTGGTTTTCGGACCCCCACTACGGGATCAACACCGATTACGAAGGGTTTCGCGGGGAAGAGGAAAACCCGCGCGCCGTTTATCGGGTGGACCCGGATACGGGCGCGCTCGAGATCGTCGTGGACGACATGCAGTGCCCGAACGGCCTAGCGTTCTCGCCGGATGAGGGCCTTCTTTATGTCGCCGACACCGGGCGGATGCATTCCGACGATCCGCAGCATATGCGCGTTTACGACATGTCCTCGGGCCGCCCCAAGAACGGGCGCCTGTTTCATACAATCGACACTGGCGCATCGGACGGGTTCCGGCTGGATACCGATGGCAATATCTGGTCCTCGGCGGGGGATGGTGTCCATTGCATCGCGCCCGACGGGCGGCTTCTGGGCAAGATCTTTGTGCCAGAGCTTGTGTCCAACGTCTGTTTCGGCGGACGGGCGAAGCACGAGCTCTATATCACAGCGACGACCGGGCTCTACCGGATCACGTTGAACAGAATTGGGATACAGCGACCATGAGCGAACGCGATATCGGCCTGATCGGTTTGGGAACGATGGGGGCCGCGCTGGCGCTCAATATCGCGGACAATGGGTTTGGGGTCGCGGTCTGGAACCGGACCTCCTCCGTCACAGAGGCTTTCGTAGCCGGTGCGGGGGATCTGGCGGACCGGATCACTGGAACCGACACGCTGGAGGCGCTTGTCGGCGCGCTGAAACGCCCCCGCGCGATCATTCTGATGGTGCCTGCGGGCGATCCTGTGGATCAGCAGATCGCGGCCCTGCGCCCGCTTCTTGAGGACGATGACCTGATCATCGACGCGGGCAATGCAAATTTCCGCGATACCAATCGGCGGGCCGTGGCGGCAGGTGATCTTCCCTACCTCGGCATCGGTGTGTCCGGCGGTGAGGAGGGCGCGCGGCACGGGCCGTCCATCATGGCAGGTGGGTCAAAAGCGCAGTGGGCGCGTGTGGAGCCGATCCTGACCGCCATCTCGGCGCAGTACGAAGGTGAGGCGTGCGCGGCCTGGCTGGGCCCCGAGGGTGCGGGGCATTTTGTGAAGACCGTACATAACGGGATCGAATACGCCGATATGCAGATGATCGCCGAAGTCTATGGCCTGATGCGAGACGGCCAGGGCCGGGGCGCGGCAGAGGTCGGAGAGGTGTTCGCAGGCTGGAACGACGGACCGCTGTCATCCTACCTGATCGAGATTTCTGCGACCGTTGCCGGAACCGTCGACGCGGCGACGAATGGGCCGCTTCTCGACGTGATCGTCGATGCAGCGGGGCAAAAGGGGACGGGCCGCTGGACCGCGATTGAGGCGCAGCATCTGGCAGCGCCCGTGCCGGTGATCGATGCCGCTGTGGTCGCGCGGAACCTGTCGGCGCGTCGCGAGGAACGGGCAGAGGCCGAGGCATTGTTCGGTCCGGGGCCTGCGCCGATCGGGGACGGGGCGTTGTCGGATGGTGTACTGGAAGAGGCTCTGATCGCCGGAAAGATCCTGTGCTATGCGCAGGGGTTCGGGATGATCGGCACGGCCTCCGAAACCTTCGATTGGGATCTGCCCTTGCCTGTGATCGCCAGGATCTGGCGCGCGGGATGTATCATTCGCTCGGCGATGCTCGATGACATGGCGGCGGCGCTGGGCGAGGCGCCGGGGCGCAACTTGATGATGGCCCCGTATTTTGCGGACCGCCTTCAGAAAACCAATGGCAGTTTGCGGCGAGTTGTGGCTCTGGCGGCTGAGCACGGCATCGCCGTTCCGGCGCTGGGCGCGGCCTTGTCATACTTTGACGCAATGCGGACGGCTCGGGGGACCGCCAATATGATCCAGGGCCAGCGCGACTTCTTTGGATTGCACGGATTTGAACGGTTGGACACCGGCGCCTCAGGGCAACATGGGCCCTGGGCCGAGGGGTGAGGTCGCTTCGCACTTGAATTTTTCATTATAAATTGGTTGCATCCGTCTGAGGTTCAGACAGGACAATCCAACGGATGTCAAACACGCCACTGCGAAAGGCCGCGGGAGAGCCCCCGCCGAAGCCGCGCAAGTCCCGGCCTGCGCGGGTGGCCGATGCCATCAAAGAGTGGGTCGTGGAGCAGGGGCTCCAGCCGGGAGATCGTTTGCCGGGAGAGACCGAGCTGATCCAGCGGTTCGGCATGGCCAAAGGCACCATCCGCGAGGCGATGCGCCTGTTGCAGGCCCAGGGGTTGATCGAGACGAAAACCGGGCCGGGCGGTGGAAGCTTTGTCGGCGAGGTGTCGAAGGACCGCGCGCACCGGTTATTGGCCAATTACTTTTATTTCCGAAACCTCACGATTGCGGACATCTATCAGGTGCGGATCGCGTTGGAGCCGGAGATGGCGGCGTCGCTGGCGGGCCGGTTGCGCGCCGACGAGATCGCCGAGCTTGAGACGATCATGGAAGGTTATGCGACGCCAGCGCTTGATGCAGAAGAGGAGCGGGCGCAACACGTCGCTTCGCTGGCGTTCCATGCGCGGCTGGCGGATTTCGCTGACAATGCCCTTCTGGGGTTCTTTATCGGGTTCATGGCACAGATCCTGACGGATCTGACGGTCTACCGCCGCCTTTACGCGGCGCCCAATCACGAGTTGTGGCGCCGCGGCAGGGGACATCAGGAAGCATTGATCGATGCGCTCAGAACTGGCGACGCCGAGACGGCGCGGCGCGTCATGGCAAGCCATATGCACATGGCGCGCGAGCTGATGGAAGATCAAGAAGCCTTTGTTATGAAAAGATTTATTGCCGAGTAGCCTGTTGGGCGAGGGCGACCGTTTCGGGATAGGGCTCGCCCGCCTCTGGCGAATTCAGCGTTGGGACACGTGAGGCCCAATCGGCGTATTCCCCGGATGTTGCGGCGACATAGAGGTGCGAGAGTTCGATGAGCGGACGATCCGAACGATCGATGCGCAGCGTGAGGGGCGCCGTGTCCCGGCTCACAATCAGAAGGGCCGCCGAGAGGAGGCCGCGGCTGTCCCCACCGGCGGCGTCGGCGGCATGGAGTGCGGCGAGGAGGCGATTAGCAAAGGGGCCCGGGTGGGAGCTGAAGCCGTCAAGGCACGCGTCTAGGACCGCGTCCGATTTGAGGAGGTTTCCGGCGGCCACCACACCTGTCGCGGTGCGTGCGCCGG
>CAWUIX010000269.1:0-4423 GCA_963922395.1 uncultured Rhodobacterales bacterium
GGTCTCTACATTTCAACCACCCGCGGAACCACATCCATCGGCGTGCCCGAGCCAGACATCTTCCATGAACCCGGCCTCATGCTGATCAAACCCGACCGAACGCTCTACTATCTATCGGTCCAGACGATGCCCCACGGCCGCCCGCCGTTCGATGACATCCTGAAGGCCTTCGATGCCGCTATCGAGCGCGACTACCCCGCACGCGGCCACTACACCGGACCGCTCTAACCCGCCTTCTTCTTCGGGGGCGCCGCCTGCACCGCCAGATCCCGGGCAATCGCAAAGGCGCCCTTGATCTTATCGCTGTCGCGCTTCCAATCGCGGCGCACGACGATCTTGTTGTCTTTGACCTTCGCCATCCCGCGCTGATCCTGAATGAACGCGACGAGGCCTTCCGGATTGGGAAACTTGTCATTGTGAAACTGGATCGTGGCCCCCTTAGGACCCGCATCGAGGCGCGCAATCATCGCCTTCTTGCACTCTGCCTTGATCCTCACGACCAGAAGAAGCGTGTTCACTTCCCTCGGCAGCGTCCCAAACCGGTCAATGAGTTCCGCAGCAAACCCTTCCAGCTCCACCTTCGTCGTCAGATCCGACAAGCGCCGGTAAAGCCCAAGCCGCACATCCAGATCCGGCACGTAGTCTTCGGGGATCAGCACCGGCACGCCAAGATTGATCACCGGCGCCCACTGCCCGTCCATATCTGTCAAGCCCTGCAACTCTCCGGCACGGATCTTGGCAATAGCCTCTTCCAGCATCGACTGGTAAAGCTCATAGCCCACCTCGTTGATCTGGCCTGACTGTTCCTCGCCCAGAAGGTTCCCGGCCCCCCGAATATCAAGATCCTGGCTGGCCAGACTGAACCCGGCACCAAGGCTATCGAGCGATGACAGAACGCGAAGCCGCTTTTCAGCAGTGTGTGTCAGCTTCGCGCGCGGCTTGGTCGTCATGTAGGCATAGGCCCGCGTCTTCGACCGCCCTACCCGGCCCCGGATCTGATAGAGCTGCGCCAGCCCGTACATATCCGCACGATGAATGATCATCGTATTCGCCGTCGGGATATCCAGCCCCGATTCAACAATCGTCGTCGCCAGCAGGACGTCGTACTTCCCGTCGTAGAAAGCATTCATCCGGTCGTCCAACTCGCCCGCCGCCATCTGACCGTGGGCGGACACGAAGGTCACCTCGGGCACCTCGTCCCTCAGGAACGCCTCCATCTCCGGCATGTCCGCGATACGAGGCACCACAAAGAACGATTGGCCCCCGCGGTAATGTTCCCGCAGCAGCGCCTCCCGGATCGTCACCGTGTCAAACTCGCTCACATAGGTACGGATCGCCAGTCGATCGACTGGCGGCGTCCCAATAATCGATAGATCCCGGACACCTGTAAGCGACAATTGAAGTGTTCGCGGAATCGGCGTCGCCGTCAGCGTCAACACATGAACGTCCGACCGAAGCTCTTTCAGGCGCTCCTTATGGGTCACCCCAAACCGCTGTTCTTCGTCAATAATCAGCAGCCCAAGATCCCGGAACTTCACCTGCTTGGCCAGAACGGCATGGGTCCCGATCACGATATCTACGGTCCCATCGGCCAAACCGGCTCGCGTTTCAGCCGCATCCCCGGCAGAGACAAACCGCGACAAGGGCCGTACATTTACCGGAAACCCACGAAACCGCTCACTGAATGTCTTGTAATGCTGCCGCGCCAAAAGCGTTGTGGGCGCGATCACCGCAACCTGCGTGCCAGACAGCGCCGCAATAAACGCCGCCCGCATCGCGACCTCGGTCTTGCCAAAGCCCACATCACCGCAAATCAGCCGGTCCATCGGCGTGCCGGAGCCCAGATCGCCCAGCGTATCCTCAATGGCGCTCAGCTGATCCTCGGTCTCCTCATAGGGAAAGCGCGCCGAAAACGCCTCCCACATCCCAATCGGCGGCTCGAGAATGCGCCCTTTGCGCAGATGCCGCTCCGCCGCCACGCGGATAAGACGATCGGCAATCTCGCGGATCCGCTCTTTGAGTCGCGCTTTCTTGGCCTGCCAGGCGCCGCCGCCCAGACGGTCGAGCAAACCCTCCTCATGCCCAAACCGAGACAGAAGCTCGATATTCTCGACCGGAAGGTAAAGCCGATCACCGCCCGCATACTCCAGAAGCAGGCACTCATGCGCGGCGCCGAGAGCCGTAACCACCTCAAGCCCCTGATAGCGCCCGACCCCATGGTCCACATGCACGATCAGATCGCCCGGCGACAGGCTCTGATGCTCGGTCAGGAAGTTCTCGGCCCGCCGTTTCCGTGGTGCCGTCCGGATCAACCGATCGCCCAGGACATCCTGCTCTGAAATAACGGTTAGCCGACGGCCAGCGGCACCATGCCAAGGCCCGTCAAACCCATCCTCAAGCCCCCAGACCATAAGATGGAGGCCCTCATCCTCCACCTCCCGGAAGTCCCGGACCCGGCGAGCATCAATGATCCCCTCATCTTCCAACAACCCTTCAAGCCGTTCCCGCGCGCCCTCAGAATAGCTGGCTACCACGACCGGACCATCCTCGCGCCGAACCCGAATATGGTCCGACAAGGCACCGAAAAGGCTGATGTTTTCCTGCTGGCGCTCTGGTGCAAAATCCCGGCCAATGCGCCCACCTGCGTCTGTCACACCGGGGCCTGTCGGACGCGACACCACGGCCAACTGAACAACACGGCGTTCCGAGACCGACGCCGACCAGGCCTCATCATCGAGGTAAAGCAACTCCGGCGGCGCAGGTTTATAAACCGTGTCGTGTCGCGATTTCGCGCTCAGCGCCTCTCTACGGGCATCGTACTGATCCGCAATGCTGTCCCACCGCGACACCCGCTGCGGTGTCACCTGATCATCCAGAACGACGGACGCCTCCGGCACATAGTCAAACAGCGTCTCCAGCGTCTCATGAAAAAACGGCAGCCAATGCTCCGCACCCGCATGCTTCCGCCCCGCACTCACCGCTTCATAAAGCGGATCATCCGTTCCCGCCGAGCCAAACTCCGCACGATAACTTTGCCGAAACCGCCGGATCGACGCCTCATCGAGGATGACCTCACTGACCGGTGCCAGCTCCACGCGCTCCAACGTCTCCGTCGTCCGCTGGCTCGCCGCATCAAACCGGCGCGCCCCGTCAAGGACATCCCCAAACAGATCCAGCCGCACGGGCCCCGCCTCCCCCGGCGGAAAGATGTCGATGATCCCGCCTCGGATCGCGTAGTCGCCGGGCTCCGTCACAGTCGGAGACTGGGTAAAGCCCATACGCACCAGAAACGCACGCAGGGCCGCCTCGTCGATCCGATCGCCTACCCGAGCCGTAAAGGACGCGCCTCGCAAAACCCCGGACGCGGGAACCCGCTGCATCGCTGCGTTCAGCGTGGTCAGCAGGACAAACCGCGTAACTCCTCCACCCGCTAGCGTCGCAAGCGTTGCCATGCGTGCGGCCGATATGTCGGGGTTCGGCGAGACCCGGTCATAGGGCAGGCAATCCCAGCCGGGAAACTTCAGGATAACAAGATCGGGTCGAAACCGTCGAAGCGCGGCCTCCATCGCGGCCATGCGCTTATCATCCCGTGCAACATGCAGGACCGACGACGCGCCCTTCTCAAACTCATCAAGAAGGATACGAGCATCAAACCCCTCGGGTGCCCCAGAGACTACGATATGCGGCGATTGAGCCAATGTGCCAAAGCCCTAAAGCGGGCCGGTGACGAGCATGTTTCTTCCCATGCCCCAAATGCCCGTAACGAAAATCCAGATCACGCCCATCCCCTGAACAATCCGGCGGTGCCGCCACAAGAGGCGGTAAAGGTGCTCCGTATCGTCAAGAAGCCGTTCAATGGCAAGACCCGTCCAGACATTCAAGGCACCAATCATGCTCATCGGTGCGACGAGAAAGAACACGGCTTGGGCGAATTCATAATCGTAAAAGAAACCCAGAACCACCAACACCGCAAGGAACCCCGCCGTGAAGGCGGTGATCCAGGGTCCCGTGGTCCGAACCACGAACAGAATGCGGTTCACATTGATCCGGGCGAGATCGCGAAAGTCACGCTCTAAGTCGCCACCGAAGCGCGACGCCCGTTGCACCATGTCAAAGGGAATACCCAGGATCCAATGGCTGGAGGTGGACCACAGAACAGCCAGCGCAATCCAATACCAAAGATTGGAAAAAGACCGCAAATCGATCAGCTCGAATACGGTTTGATACCAGTCCAAGGGGGCGTCCGTTCTGCTCGGGTCTCAATTTCCCGGGACCCTATCCCGGCTCTTTAGGGAAGACCATACTTGAGGCATCGGTCTATCCATGACAGTCGTTTGAATACGACAATCGCTCAACGGACTCCCACATGACCATCGGATCGTTTCCAAACACGCGCTTTCGCCGCATCAAATCTTCCGATCCG
>CAWUIX010000270.1:0-4423 GCA_963922395.1 uncultured Rhodobacterales bacterium
CTGCCTGCGGCTTCACCATGTCAGCGGTAAAGGCCGTGTACCAGAAGATCTGCTGGGCCACGTTGCCTTGGCTGAGTGCCGGAAGCGACTGATAGAAGTCATAAGACGCAGCACCTGGAGGGGCGTAGTTCCGCAGCCACTCATCCCACTTGCGGATCGCATAAACCGCAGCCGGGCCGTTCGCAGCACCACCGCGGCTCACGCTCGCGCCGGTTGGGTTGCACGAGCCGGCTTCCATCCGGATGCCCCACTCGTCGACCGGGATCCCGTTTGGTTCACCCACATCGCCAGCACCCGCCATAGACAGCCAGGCGTCTGTCATCCGCCAGCCAAGGTCTGGCGCACGCTTACCGTAATCCATGTGCCCATAGATCCGGGTCCCACCGATTTCCTGCACGTCGTTGGTGAAGAATTCGGCGATGTCTTCGTAGGCCGACCAGTTGACCGGAACGCCTAGGTCGTAGCCGTACTTCTCTTTGAACGCCGCCTTGTTGGCTTCATCGTCGAACCAGTCCTTGCGGAACCAGTAAAGGTTCGCAAACTGCTGGTCGGGCAGCTGATAAAGCTTGCCGTCCGGGCCCGTTGTGAACTGGACGCCCATGAAGTCGTCGAGGTCCAGCGTTGGGCTCGTCGTGGCCGACCAGGAGCCTTCCATCATGTCCGATAGCGGATAAGCCAGCTGAAGTCGCGAATGCGTCCCGATGAGGTCAGAGTCGTTGACGTAGCCGTCATACAGGTTCCGGCCCGTCTGCATCTGCGTCTGAACCGCCTGAACCACTTCGCCTTCACCCAGGATCTGGTGGTTCACCTTGATCCCTGTGATCTCTTCAAACGCCTTCGTCAGAACTTCCGACTCGTATGAGTGCGTCGGAATGCCCTCGGAAAGCACGTTGATTTCCATTCCAGAATACGGGGCCGACGCTTCGATGAACCACTGCATCTCGCCCATCTGCTCGTCTTTCGAGAGCGTCGAAGGCTGAAATTCGTTGTCGATCCATCTTTGCGCAGCGGCCTCGTCGGCAAATGCACTGCCACTCGCCGCAATCACAGCACCGGCTGCGACTGCGGACAGAAGATACTTTCGCATCTTGTCCTCCCTGTTATCTGCCGGGTCGCCCCGACTTCGCTAATGTCAGCAATGAACCGCTACGAATGTCAAACTAAAAGTTTAGTAGATAACATCGACAGGTTCTCGAAGCGCCGCCGAACGCTTGATTGCTTCGATGACAGACAAAGTTCTGAGACCCTCTTTTCCGCTGACAAGTGGCTCTGAGGTTCCACCGATAACCGCCCGAAAATGCTTAATTTGTTCAATCAGTGGATTAGAGGATCCAGCGGACAATTTCTCCCGCTCCATCGGCTCCCACCACCCGCGCTTGCCCGGGTGATGCCAGTAGCTCAGATCAGGGATTGAAAGCGCTCCATGAGTCCCCGCGATGCTGTAAGCAGAGGTCTCGCACGTCGGATAGGCCGGGTTTTCCCCCGACGAGAACTCCCAACTCCAGGGCGAAACAGCGGTGTCGGACACCGAAAACGTGCCCAAAGCGCCCCCTTCGAACTCGAGAATCATTGCCGCCGTGTCTTCCACATCGAAGCCACGTACCCCGCGCGACTCGACCGCCGTGACCCGGATGATCTCGCCACAGAGGTGCCTTAGCAGATCGATATCATGGATCAGATTGATGAAGATCGGACCCGCCCCGGCCTGACGCCGCCAGTCAGGCGCAAAGTAATCGTCCGGCTTGTACAACCAGAACTGCCCCTGCACAGCGACGATCTGGCCAAGTCGACCGTCCGAGATCGCGTCCTTGGCCGCCCGGATCAGCGGATTGTGCCGCCTGTGGTGCCCCACAAGGATTGGAACACCTGCGGCGCGCGCGGCGGCGACAACGCGCGCGCCTGCCTCCGCCGTATCCGTAATCGGCTTCTCAATCAGGACCGGAACCCCTGCGGCAATCGCCGAAAGCGCATTCTCCGCATGAAGCTGGTTCGGCGTCGCGACAACAACACCCGCGGGCCGGTCCGTCGCAAGGTACCCCTCCAATGTCGGGGCCCATGGAACACCCTGCTCAGACGCCAACGCGGCAGCCTCGGGCGCCGGATCGACAATCGCCGCCAAACGGTCATGCGCCGCGATAATTTCGATATGGCGGCGCCCGATCAGCCCGGCGCCCACCACCGCAAGTCCTGCCGAAGCCATCTGCCCTCCTCCGCGCGTCGCCGTCCCTTGACGCCCGGCAACTCAATTGCTTTTCAGCGCCAAGGGCAAGGTGCAGAGCACCCAAAGGGGGACAGGAACACAGCGTGACGACCGCCGAACTCTTAACGCTATGCGCAGGCGCGGCCCTCGGCGGCTTCGTAAACGGGCTCGCGGGATTCGGCACCGCACTCTTTGCCCTCGGGTTCTTCCTGACCTTCATGCCACCCGTGCAGGCCGTGGCCGTGGTCCTTGTCTCATCGGTCATTACGGGAACTCAGGGTCTATGGGTCGTGCGCCACGCCATCCTGGCGCAGCCCCGCCGCCTCCTGCGCTTCCTCCTCCCGGCACTCGCCGGGATTCCACTTGGCCTCTGGCTCCTGAACATCGTGGACCCCCGAACGCTGAAATTCCTCATCGCCGGACTATTGATCCTCTACGGCGGCTACTTCAGCCTCCGCAAAGCCCTGCCCAACTTCGACCGCCCCACCCCCCTCGCCGATATCGCCATCGGCGGGTTCGGAGGGATCTTAGGCGGGGCTGCGGGTCTCTCCGGCGCGCTTCCCACCATCTGGTGCTCGATGCGCCCCTGGACCAAGGCCGAAACCCGGGCAGTCCTCCAGCCCTTCAACTTCACGGTCCTCCTAATCACCGCATCACTTCTGGCCCTGGACGGCGCCTATACGCGGGAGACGCTCACATATGTCGCGATCTCCCTGCCCGTCGCCCTTGTCGCAGCCCAGGCGGGCATTGCGGTCTTCCGGCGGGTTCCGGACCTTCTTTTCCGCCGCCTTCTCATCGGGCTCTGCCTGATATCGGGCACGATCCTCCTGATCCGCGAACTTCTCTGACCAAACGCGTGGCATCGACGCCGCAACCCCTGAAAAACAAGGCCCCGAACGGGTCAACCCGTTGAAATCACGCCCGCTCATGCGCATGTGATTGGGGTAAATGAGACGAGTAGACCCGCATACCCTATGCCCGATCGCGCTCTGACAGAGGCGGTCACACGCCGCCCACCGATACCGGCGCGCGCGATCTTTGGGGCTGCATTGGCCGGGATCGTAATCGCTGCCCTCGTGGCCCTGGATATCATCGGTGCTGCCGAGGCCACGGAGACGCAAACCTTCCGGTTCACCCGCAACGCGACTTTCGCCCCGGGCGAAGAGGCCCGCCTGCGCGGCTTTCTGACCGAAGTCGCCGAAAACCCCGATCTCCTGATCCGCATTACGGGTCACACCGGCCCACAAGGGGCGTTGGAAGCCAACATCGCGCTATCAGGCATGCGCGCCCGCGCCGCCGAAGAAATCGCACGGAGCATGGGCATCCCAGAAGCGCGCATCCTTTCGGTCGAGGCCGTGGCCGACGGGCGCCCCAGCCCGCGTGATCAAGGCCAGGCAGAACGTGAATGGGAACGCGAACAGTCCCGCGTCACGGTCTCCGCACAGGTGCGCCCATGACCGCGTATCGCATCGCACCTTTGGCCGTTCCTGTGGCCGCCGCAGGGCTGATCGCCGCGGCTGCCACGCAGATCCAGCTGCCCTGGATCTTTCCCTACTCCGATGCCGTTATCTTTGGTCTGGCGACCACCCTCCTCGCCATCGCCGGCCTTATGATGCTGCCCGACCGCGCGCTCCATGACGGCGATACACGCTTGCGCCACGCCTTCTCCGAACTTCACGGGATCGGCGGAGGCCGCGCCGAAAGCGCGCTCCGCTCCGTTTACGCCGCGCGCCATCACGCCGAACGGCTCGAAACCGCCAGCGAGGGTTTCATCCCCGAACTCGAAGCGCGCGTGACAGAAACCGCGCACCGCCTAACGGACCTTGCCAAACTCATCTTTTACAAACCCGAGACGGTCGATCGGCACCGCGCCCTGATCGTACGCGCCGAAAGTGTGGTGGACGCAGTCGAAACCCACGCAAAGCTCCGCCGCAAAACACAGGACGAAACGGTCATCGCCGACGCCCGGCAACAGGTCATCGCCGCCCTCGACAGCCTGTCATCCGGCCTCGAAGCCTCGGACGCCCGCGAAATCGCCGCGCTCCTGTCACAAATCGACGTCAGCGTTGGCGTCGCGGAATCGCTCCTCACGCATCGCTGAAAGGACGCCCATGAAACACCTGGCCCTCGCCTTCGCTGCCAGCCTCGCCCTTACCGGCCCAGCCCTGTCCCAGGGACAACCGATGACAGACATCGTGACGTCGGATGTCCGCGACTGCCGCT
>CAWUIX010000271.1:0-4418 GCA_963922395.1 uncultured Rhodobacterales bacterium
GCTGGACAGACCCCATTGATCTTGGCCCTCTCGAAGCCGCGCGCGGGATGGAAGGGTTAATGCCATTCTGGCTCAGAATGTGGGGCGTCGTTGGAAGCGCAGAGTTCAACTATCGCATCGTCAGAGGCTGACTTTGGCAGCATATGCCGGGTCCACGGTTCGGACCCCACTCTGCAACAACCGGGTCAACCAGATTGATCCGGTCGGATGTCCGCTCTCCGCTCAAGGGCGACTTGGATTGTTGGCGCAGCCTCCGACGCAATATGCCGACTTGGTCACTTTCGTTCTTAGAGCAGCGTGACAGTGCCGGACGAGAACAGAACGTAGACAATGTAGAGCAACGACAGATTACCGATGGTCCAGACGCCACCCCGGATCATCGGCACGCGCGCGTAGTACAACACGACTAAGGCCACACGCATGGCGACATAGATGATCCCGGCGGTGAGTGCAGCGCTGGACTCCAGTCCTGAGATCGCGGCGGTTCCAAGGACAGGCATCGCGATCGCTCCGCTTTCCACGTAGTTCTGCAGAGTTCGTTACACACGAAATCCAATCTTGGTGCGCGGCTTCGCCGAGGGATCGCGGTTCGACGAAAACCCATAGGCAAACCCCTAATAGTAGTAGGTATGGGGCGCCTCTAAGATGACGAGAAAGGCGAAGATCAGCGCGTAGAGCAGCAAAAGGGACAGAAATGTCATGGGGCGATCCTTGGTATTTATCGCGGCCGCGACGGGATGAGGTTATTTGGTAAGCCAGTCGGCTATTGCTTGGGCGACATCGTATCGTGCTACCTGCACTTGCGCGATCTCGACGTACTCTGCCACCTTCTGGTGACCGCACTTAACCTGATCAGGCCGGAGTCTGACCTGAGCCACGATGGAGCCAAGCTATGACATACACACTGGGCGTCGATATTGGCACCTACTCCTCCAAAGGCGTGATTGTCGATCAGAACGGCCACATTATCGCGGAAGCCCAACGCCCACACGAGATGCTTGTGCCCCGCCCCGGTTGGGCCGAGCACCGCCCGGAAGAAGACTGGTGGGGCGATCTTGTTCATATAACGCGTTTTCTGCTGGATCAGTCCGGCGTTCCCCCACGCGAAATCGCCGCAGTGGCGGTGAGCGCTATCGGGCCCTGTATGCTACCGGTGGACGGCGCCGGCGATCCGCTGATGAACGGGGTCCTCTACGGCGTCGATACGCGCGCAAGTGCGGAAATCGAGGATCTGAATTCGGAGATTGGCGAAGATTCGATCCTGGAGCGCTGCGGCAACGCCCTGACGTCTCAATCCGTCGGACCGAAGATCCTTTGGCTAAAGTGGAACCGCCCCGAAGTCTTCGAGAAAACCGCAAAGGTCCTGACGTCGACCTCCTTCATTGTGCATCGTTTGACGGGTGAGTTTGTCATTGATCACTACACGGCAGCCAATTTCTCGCCGCTTTACGATGTTGCGCGTTGCGATTGGACGGACGACCTAACGGACGGGATCCTCCCGCTCGACAAGTTGCCAAAGCTGCTGTGGTCGACGGAGATCGCGGGCAGGATCACCTCTGCTGCGGCACAAGCGACAGGTTTGGCAGAAGGCACCCCCGTCACAGCCGGAACGATCGACGCCGCCGCCGAAGCGGTCAGTGTTGGGGTTCGTGCGCCCGGAGACATGATGCTGATGATGGGGTCGACGATCTTCATCATTCAGGTGACGGAGAAGCGCGTCCGCGACCCGAAACTGTGGTATGCCCCGTGGCTCACGCCCGGGAGCCATGCGGCGATGGCAGGAGCAGCCACGTCGGGGACGTTGACGCATTGGTTCCGAGATCGCTTCGCGCAGGAGTTACCTACTGAGACCGCCTTTGTCACTCTGGCCGCAGAGGCCGAGGCATCGCCACCGGGTGCGCGCGGCTTACTGTTCTTGCCCTACTTCTCTGGCGAACGCACTCCGATCCACGATCCGCTTGCCAAAGGCGTGCTCTTCGGAATGAACCTCACGCAAGGACGAGGCGACGTGTATCGCGCCGTGCTTGAAGGCATCGCAATGGGAACGGCACATGTCATTGACACGTTCCGAGATGTTGGTGCTGCTCCCACCCGCGTGCTCGCGGTCGGCGGCGGAACGCAGAATGAGGTTTGGCTTCAGGCGACATCGGACCTGAGCGGCCTGAGGCAGATCGTCAGCGAAAAGACCATCGGGGCGTCCTATGGGGATGCTTTCCTCGCCGCGCAGGCGATCGGGCTTGCCACTGCTGAAGACATTGCGACGTGGAACCCGAACAGCCGTGAGATCACGCCGGAACGTCACGAGGCCTACAGGCGGCAGTATCCATTGTTTCTAAGGCTTTACGAGCAAACGAAGGAGATCGCCCACGTGCTTGGATGAGATCACTTCACCGCGCCTGCGATCATCCCACTTGACGATGAACCGCTCCGGCAAGATATCGACGAAGATCAGTGACAAGAATGCCGGCAAAAGACAATCCCGCCGTCGACCACCAGGAGCTGCCGTGCGACCTCGAGCGATTGGCCACCTTCACTGGTAAGGTGTTTGCGTGCGTTGATGTCAGTAGCACTGCAAAAAAACGTCAGCGCCACCGGTCGAAACTGCCCAAAACACCTGCAGACAATTGCTATTGGCTCCACAATTCGGTTCCAGGATGGAATTGCGACCAGGCGAACCAGAACGCCTGATGGCTTCCGGCGTCTGACCCATCAACGTCAACGGCCCTGATCCCACCAGCATCCAACTCCAGTCGTACATTCTCTACTGCGATTGTGTCGCCGCGACGCAAGGCAACAAGCGCCTTGCTTCTTTGGAATGCGACCGGCTTGCCTGACGCTGTGATGACGCCGATGACGTCCTCATGAACGGGCAAGCGTGGGTCAACATCGCCGACGGGAAAAATCGGACCATTGGCGTCTCTGCCGTTGCGAAAATCGGGATCCCGCCCAAGCGCATACCGCTCAAGTAAGACGGTTGTCTGGGGGTGTTCCCTTTTCCAGGTCCCCCAATCGGTTGTGATTACGGTCGCCTGCTTGAGCTGAACGTTCTTTTCGGCCAGCTCACCCGTCACAGCATGCCCCAGAAACGTGTCAAAGATCGAATAGGTATTGAGATCGTACATCACCTTGTTGGATCGGCTCAGCAGCCCTGAGGTTCGCAAAATCGGTCTCTCAATGCCCTCGGGCAGCCCGTCCGTGAAATAGGCCTGCGCGGCACCGCATAAGGTGCAATAGGGTATACCGAGATCCCGCCCTCCAAGCGTATCATTGACCATCTCGCGCACTTCCATGATGCGGCGGGGATAGGCTCGATATTCTCCATTTACCTCGATGCCAAAAACGACATCGTCATCTTTCAGCCACTTCGCCTCTTCGGCACTGCTCACTTCCGGGTTGTCAGCGGCCGGTATGCAATTGCACCTGTCGTCGGTCGTATCGTACGGGCGGTTATCGATCAGGACGCCACCCCAAGAAACCAACCGCCAATCGACGTCACCTTCTACAAAAAGGCGATCCCAGCCAGGTACGATACCTGTGAAAATGGCGCGCTTGTAGTCGAGATATTCTGGTGGAGCAGGAATATCCCACGCGATGAGATGATCCGTCACCACACCCCAGCTGTTTTCGAGCGGCATTTGCTTGCCCAGCAATTGCGCCGCAGCGTTTGTCAGCGCAGCATTGAGTTGTCGTGACGGGACAAAGCGCATCAGGTCACTGATCAGCCAAACCAGGCGTGGATCTTCGGACTGTGCGATCTCCGACAAAGCCAACGTCTGGTTCTCGCCCCACGTGGACTGCGCGACGCTATCGACGAATGCGACGCGCAGCGCCGACTGCAAAGCGGGAGACAGAGGGCCGTCCGGCACTGCGGGAGGGTTCCCAAACTCCTCCGTCACATAGGCAGGCAATGTATCGGCGTCTCGTGCTTGCGCGACATCCGCTAAGAACGAAATCAACAGGGCAATCGATCCCGACAAAAGGACCCGAGAGAAAGCGCTAAGTGAGAATACCATGAGGCAGCCTTCAGTTGTTGATCTTGCCTAGTGCAGCGGAACATGTTCCAGCATCAGCGCGTCGGTTTAGCGCTAATCAGAAACAGGCACGTTCACGTGACGCAGCAAGGGGCTGGGGCGATCGTGCATAGTATGCGTCCCCAGGCAAAATCACTTTTGCACGAGCCTCCGTGATCAATGAAGTCGGCCCAAACCGGCCGCTCGACTTCGGCACTAACATTCCCCAAGTCAGCTGCAATCGGAAATCCGGCGTTGTGCATGAACCAAACTAAAAGTGGGCCGCATTTCTCGATGGAGCCTCATTCAACGTCACTGTGGGATGCTTCCCGAACTAGGTCCAACACCCCCAATTTGGGTGGACAGGACAGACCTCATAGATCCGCCTTGTCATCTCAGCTGGAGTTC
>CAWUIX010000272.1:0-4418 GCA_963922395.1 uncultured Rhodobacterales bacterium
AGGATTGGAGACATTCCTGATCTTCGACAAGGGCTATGATCTGCCCTGCTTCTCGGCGGCGGTGTTGCTAGACACCGAACGGGGCCGCGCTGATCTGCGCGCCTACTACGAACCCTTCATCGACATCGCGAAGGCGTCGAGGCGGGGGTTCATCCTTGATGCACCGACGTGGCGTGCCGGCACAGCCTGGGCTGGCCCGCTTGGTCTGACTCTGAAAGAAATCATGGAAACCAATTGGCGTGCTGTGACCTTTGTGTCCGGGCTGCGGGCCGAGCACGAGACGGACACCTGCCCGATCCTGATCAACGGGCTCGTTGGACCGGCGGGCGACGCTTACGCGCCGGATACCGAGATTTCGCAGCAAGAAGCACTCCTTGTTCATGCATCGCAAATTCATGCGCTTGGCAAGGCCGGGGTGGACATGATCAGCGCCATGACGCTCACCCATGCAGGTGAAGCTATTGGCATCGTGCAAGCGGCGAAAGAGATCGACGTGCCAGTGGTGGTCGCCTTTACGCTGGAAACCGACGGACATCTTCCATCTGGCCAGCCCCTTGGCGAAGCGATTGCAGAAGTCGATACCGCGACGAACGGCGGCCCGCTGTACTACATGATCAATTGCGCACATCCCGACCACTTCCGCGAGGTTCTCGACACCAGCGCGGCCTGGACTTTGCGCATTGGCGGCATCCGCTCCAATGCGTCCCGTCAAAGCCATGCCGAACTGGATGAAGCCGAGGTTCTCGACGACGGCGATCCGGTCGAGCTTGGCAAGCTGAGCGCGGAGCTTCTGTCGCGCCTTCCGAACATCCGGGTACTGGGCGGGTGCTGCGGCACCGACCACCGGCATGTGGGCTGCATAGCGGGTCACGACCACCCGTTGACCGCCGCCTGAACTCTTCTCAACCAAACCTCCCTGAAAGGACTTCTGATGTTTAAGACACTCATCACCTCCTCCGCCATCGCGCTGTCGCTGGCCACTTATGCTTGGGCCGAAGCGCCCGCCGCATTTGACGTGGCCGAAGATCACACACGCATCTTCATGTCTGCGCAACCCGTACACGAAAATGGCATGCCCGCGCATGGCAACGCCTTTGTCAGTCAGGGCTATATCTATCCTGAAGGCACACTTGACGACGGGACTATTGGCGTTCTGGAAGATGGCAGCCCCGCCTTTCCAGATCTCGTTCTGGGCACTTGGACCTGCGACGGGTACTTCGTTGGAGAAGGTGGCAATGCGACCACCGGCGTCTGGATCATCAGCCGCCAGACCTTTGCGTTCAACGACGGGGCAACAGTCGTGACGCAAGGAACCGAGATTGCCGATATCGGTCAGCCAAACCTGCGCCCGGTGACCGGTGCAACTGGCGACTTTGCCGAAATCGAGGGCGGATTGATCCAGACAACCCTCGGATTCAATGACTTTTGGGGCTTAAGCGCGACATACGCGTTTGAGGCGCCCGAGACGGATGAGGCGAAGGCGCAGGACGCAGCTTTCCATACCAACGGTTATCAGTCGATCGCAGTCGATGAAGGTGACCACTTGGAATGGGATTCCGGTGGGCCTGTCGGGCCGATCTCTGATGAGCGCCTGATCCCGTCAACGTGACAGCTTACGCAAATGGTTGGGCGGCACCGTCGCCCAACCCCTATCCCACATGTCAATGAGAACAGAAGAATGAATACGCAGATCACAGACTTCATCCGGCAGGCCGAACCTTCAGATGCCGAAAGCCTCGCCAGACTGATCAATCTCGCAGGCGAAGGCATCCCGAACTGGCTCTGGACCCGCGCTTGCGTCGAAGGGCAAACGCCGCTGGAAATCGGAATCGAACGCGCCAAGCGCGAGACCGGAGGGTTCTCGTATACGAATGCACTTGTCGCAGAATCGGGCGGCAACCCGGTCGGCATGGTGCTGAGCTACCCGATCACCGAGGCCCCAACAGAGAACCCAGACGATCTGCCCGCGCCGATTGCCCCCTTCGTCGCGCTTGAAAAGCTGTCGGTGAATACCTGGTTCATCAATGCGCTGGCAGTTTTTGCTGAAGGTCAAAACCTGGGGTTCGGATCACAGCTTTTGGCTGCCACAGAGCACCTCGCGCGCACGAATGGTTTCAACAAGATGAGCATTCAGGTCTACGCCCAGAATACAGGCGCCGTACGCCTTTATGCGAGGCATGGCTACAGGCAGGTCGCAAGCGATCCTGTACGTCTGCACCCAAGCCCGCCCTATTACACCGGCGACGTTTTGCTGCTGATGAAATCGCTCTCAGACGAAGTTGCCTGAGCCCCCAACATTCCGAAAGACGTTGCGATGACTTCCTATTGGTTCATGCTTTCTGCTGCCGGTGCCAGTTTTACCCTGGGCAGCATACTGCTGAAGCAATTTGCCGACACCGGCGTCGGCTACGTCCTACTGTTGGCCGTCCTCGCGCTTGGGCTGGGCAATCTGGCCTATGTCCGTTTGCTGGCCTACGGCCTTGGGCAAGGGGCCGCGATGTCCAGCATGAGCCAGGTCATCGCGCTGTCCATCCTCGGCGCGGTGATCTTCGGAGAACGCCTTGCGGCACCACAACTGGCCGGCTTGGGCCTCGCAATCGCCAGTATATGGCTCTTCTCGCAGACGCGCTGAAATTGGGACGACGACCGAAATGACCCTTCGAATCCTACCTTTGATTATGTTTGCCGCGGTCTCCGGCCTGGCACTGTCCACGGTTCTGCCGCCAGCGTGGGGCGACGGAACCACGACCGCACTCCCCCTGCCAACTCCGCTGACGGATCAGGATTACCTGTACGATGGCGCGCCCGATCCAAAGCGCGTCGAGCTGGGCCGCTCTCTCTTTTTCGATCCGGTCCTGTCGGGCAACCGCAATATCTCCTGCGGCACCTGTCATGATCCGGCCTTTGGATCGGGCGACGGATTGGCACTCGGCATTGGAGAGGGTGGGGCCGGTGCGGGCCCGAAGCGTGTGACGGTTGATCCAGTCACGGGGCGGGTGCCCCGCAACGCGCAACCGTTGTGGAACATCGGTGCGCGTAGCTATGTGTCGCTGTTTCACGACGGGCGTGTCGAAACGCTGAACCCAGGCGATGCTGCGGGCCCGATCCGTAATCCGGCGGGAGCCGATCTTCCCTCAGACGTTCCCAGCCCCTTGGCTGCACAAGCGTTCTTTCCGGTCACATCACCAATTGAAATGGCAGGCCAGTATAGCGAAAGTTCTATTGCAAATGCCGCCCATTACGAAAACAGGCCAAAGATCTGGCGTAGCCTTGCAGCGCGGGTAGCGGACATCCCGGACTATATGGAGATGCTGCGTGCCGCGTACCCCGAGATAACAGGTGCTGAGCAAGTCACATACGGTCATATCGCTGACGCCCTTGCAGCTTTTCAAACGACGGCGTTCCGATCAGATGAGAGCCCCTTCGATACGGTTTTGCTCACTGGTGATCTGTCGACTCTCACACAGGATGCGCAAGAAGGCCTTACCCTCTTCTACGGGGCTGCGCGATGTGCAAGCTGCCACAGTGGACCCTTACTGACCGATCACCAGTTCCATGCCATCGCTGTTCCACAGATCGGCCCCGGCAAAGGGCATGGGGGCGACATGACCTACCTCGCTGAGACTGGTTTGGCGGCGCGTATGGAAGACGAAGGGCGTTATCGTGTCACGGGCAATCCCGAAGACCTCTTTGCCTTCCGCACGCCGTCGTTGCGCAATGTCGCGCTGACGGGGCCGTGGGGGCATAGCGGCGCGTTTAATTCATTAGAGGAAATGGTGCGCCACCACCTCAACCCTCTTGCGAGTCTTGCGGCTTTCGATCCATCCGATGTCGCCCTACCTCCAGTGGGACACCTCCAGCGCCTTGCCGCACGCGGATCACAATTGCGTTTCCGTACGTTAGAAGTTGAACGTCGCCATGCGTTTGAGCTGCGGGACACATGGGTGATGGCGTCTCCACAACTTCGCCAACGCGTTGTTGGTAGCAATGATCTTTCGCCGATCGCGCTGACTGACGAAGAGATCTCCAATCTGGTCGCCTTTCTTCGCGCGCTCACGGACCCAACCGCCATAGACCGGAGCCACATGATCCCCAGAAGCGTCGCATCCGGTCTGCCGCCACAGCCGGAACCGGCGGAATGATATAGAACTCGACCACATTTTCCTGTTTGTTAAGGATGAAGCGACAGCACGGGAAATGATGCAGCACTCGGGGTTGCGCGTGAACTACAGTCGAGCACACCCGGGCCAAGGCACAGAGAACCTCTGCGCCTGCCTTGGTGACATGTGTTTTGAACTTCTGTGGCTTGACGGCTCCCCGATCACCGGCGAAAGCGAAGCGATCGGCCTCGGCGCACTTGGTCGCGGCGATGGCGTACCGATTGGATTGGCGTGGCGTGGCGAAGCGGATCTCGATTG
>CAWUIX010000273.1:0-4417 GCA_963922395.1 uncultured Rhodobacterales bacterium
AGGCATATTTCCGCTTCGAGCCGCCGAGGACCTTGATGCACTGAACCTTCCGGGCACCGGAGTTGTCAGCGACATCCAGATTGGTCTGCATCTGGATCATGTTGGTTCTCCCGACCTTTGGGGGCCTTTCGGACTGTTCCCCAGGGTTTCGATGAACCGGGCTGTTGTGGCGCTGTTAGGCGGTCACAACCTCCCAGCGCTTCGTCTTCGAAATCGGCGCGCATTCCTGGATACGAACGCTATCGCCAACCTTGAACTCGTTCTTCGGATCGTGGGCGCGGTACTTCTTCGATGCGCGCACGGTCTTTTTCATCATCGGATGCGTGTAGCGGCGCTCAACCAGAACGGTGACGGTCTGATCGTTTTGGTCGCTGGTCACGGTGCCTTGAAGGATACGCTTCGGCATGGCTTCAGGCCTCCGACTGGGCGGCGGTGGCCGCTTTTTCGTTTAGGATCGTCTTCACCCGCGCGGTGTCCCGGCGCACCTGGCGCATACGAGCAGTGTTCTCCAACTGGTTCGTGGCCTGCTGGAAGCGGAGGTTGAAGCTCTCTTTTTTTAGACCGGCAAGCTGCGTGCGCAGCTCGTCGGGCGTCTTGTTACGCAACTCATTGGCATCGAGTGCCATGCGGTCTTCCTTTCAACAATCGCCGGAGAGCCCCATACGGGTCACCCTGATATCCGGCGGAGACTTGGATGAGCGGGCCGTATAGGCCCCTGAAACCCGCTTGGCAAGCCTCGATTTGCTAGGCCTCCGGGAATCTTGCAACCTTAGGCAAGGTCGCCGGTCAATCGACCAGGCGAAAGCGGGAAAAGCGCTTCTTCCACAACGACTTCCGTGTCGGAAATCGTCGCCTGTGAAAAGGCCGGGCGTTACGCTAGATCCTTATGCACCTCCGGCACAAAAGTCTGATCGCCCATGGGAGGCCGCACATAGCCACGCTGGGGCGGTCGGTCCTCTAAAACCACTTTATCGCGCTGCACTTCCGTATAAGGGATCTGCGACAGCAAGTGGGTAATGCAATTCAGTCGTGCATGTTTCTTGACGTCCGAAGAAACAACATGCCAGGGCGCCTGCTTGATGTCCGTGTGCGCGAACATGTCGTCTTTGGCTTTGGAGTAATCCACCCAACGCTTGCGGCTTTCCAGATCCATGGGGCTCAGCTTCCACTGCTTGGTGGGATCGGTGAGACGTTTCTGGAACCGCCGTTCCTGTTCCTCGTCACTGACCGAGAACCAGTATTTTATCAGTTGCATCCCGGAGCGTACCAGCATCCGCTCGAACTCAGGGCAGCTTCGCAGGAATTCCTTGTATTCATTGTCGCTGCAGAAGCCCATAACCCGCTCAACTCCAGCCCGGTTATACCAGGACCGATCGAAGATGATGATCTCGCCCGCCGCGGGCAGGTGGGCCACATAGCGCTGAAAATACCAATGGGTCTTCTCCCGCTCGGTCGGTGCCGGCAGAGCCACAACCTGACAGATCCGCGGGTTCATCGCCTCTGTGATGCGCTTGATCGTGCCGCCCTTACCGGCTGCGTCCCGTCCCTCAAACACGATAGCCACTCGATGCCCGGATTCCTTAATCCACTCCTGCATCTTGACCAACTCGATCTGCAGCCGGGCCAATTCTTTCTCATAGGCCTTCGTTGAGACCTTCTCCACCTTATCGACCACAAAAACCTCCCCAAGCTCTTGCCGATTCAATCTGAATTTTGGGACGGTAACACCGGGGGCGCTTTTCGCAAAACGTGACCTTTATCCCCAGGCGTAATTGAAACTCACGCTAATCCGCTCGTCTTCTGCCATGTTCATGGGCACCTCATGCCGAAGCCAGCTCTCCCACAGAAGCACATCCCCCACATCCGGCGCGACGTAGACGAACTGCCTGAGCTCCTCCCGCGCGTTCTTCGTCCGAGGTGGCGCCGCCATCATCATTTGCAGCCGCGGATCCTCAAACTTAATTGCGCTCGTGCCCTCCGGCATTGCCACATAGGTTGTGCCCGAAATCACCGAATGGGGATGGACGTGCGCAGTGTGAATGCCGCCCTCCGGCAGGATGTTGATCCACAGATCTTCCAGCCGCAGCGGCTTCTCCCCCAGATCGAACTCCAGCGTTTCGGCAAAGGCCGCAACGTGGGCGTCCAGACTGCTCTTCAGCGCCTCAAAGATCGGAAACCGCCACGGCAGGTCGGTCAGCGATGCGTAGGACGTGTAACCAGGATACCCCTCCGCCTCACACCACGCCTGCCCCGCCTCGTCGTCTTCGGCGATCGAATAACAGGAAGCTTCAAGCTCCGCCTGATCAACGGCAGGGCCATACTCAGACAGACGGGCCCGATAAAGCGGCGTCACAAAGAGGTTCTGGATCCCTGACATAGTAGTATGCCCTATCGCGTTCCGACATGAGGGAAAAGTCCGCGAGTAAGGTCTATTGACTAAGTGGTCAGAACACCGTGAAGCAAAAGGTCCACGTTTGCGCGGCACCATCTCTGGCGATAGACCTCGTCCCCAATGATATCGAGACCTTTGATTTCCCTGATCCAGTCCGCGTAGGCGACTTGGTTGATAATCCGGTCAAGCATCACACCAGAAACCATCTCCGGATCAAGCGCGGGCCGAACCAATCCATCATCAATCGCGTGCTGCATGAATGTCACAAAGGCGTCTTGAAAGGCGACAAGCGTCGCCATATCCCGCTGAACCTTTAGCGAGATCAGAAGAACATCCCGCTGGCGTGCCGTCGCTTCGAGTGTGGTTGTGAAAACAAGTTCGAGCCGCACCGAAAGATCATCAACGGATCTTGCGGGCGTCTGCAACAGCCTCAAGGGCGTTTCATACGCACTGACGTCGAACTGCGCGATGATCTCCTCGAGCAGTCCGTCTTTGCTTCCAAAGTAGTGGTGGACCATGTTGATTCCGGTACCTGCCGCGGCACAGATTTCACGGACCGAAACGCCACCGACATCCTTTTCCGAAAACAAGCGTGCTGCGGCTTCCATTAACCGCTCGCGGGCAGGCTTGGCGGCCACATCCGCGGCCGCCGCACCGTCACCCGATGAATTCGTTTCTGATAGGTCGGTGTCCGCCAAGCTCGCCCACGCATCTAGTTGCGCAGACACTAGCTCACCATCATGACCCTCTCAACCGGTCGACCCGTCTCTGCGCCGAGCTCAGAGCTCGCATTGGCCTCCACTTCGGCGATCAGGCCCCGAATAAGCTTGCCAAACTGCATCTTCATCATCGGGGCCATTGGTTTCATCCACCAGGCGATCCGCAATGTGATGACGCTCCTTATCCGTGACTTGCCGCTCCCAAGGCTCTCGATCGACCAAGCATTTTCAGCAAAGCGAACAAACCCTGGCATTCCAGAGGTCACCTCATAGGTCAGCGCCTGCCGTGTCCGGTCAAAGCGGGTCAGTCTCTCACTGATGGTTCCCGATGCGGCGGGGCTCGGGGTCAAATCACAGGTTCGGATCGCACCGACCCCAAGCTCACCTTCCACATATGATGCGCGTACGGCCGAGGCCCAATGGCCGATATCGCCGAACCGCTCCCCCATCAGATCCCAAGCGGCATCCGCGGGCACATCCACAACTCTTTCCGTCACAATTTTCATGGCGATCTCCATATCAAAAGATGCGCATGATATATCACTTGATACATTTTTATGTAACAAACGTTTTCGTGAGCACATTAGGCTACTGGATGAGCAGCCTGCCAAACAAAAACGGGGCAGGAAGATCCCGCCCCGTTTCTGGAACCATAGATCTGTTCTGGCTTACCAGTCCTCGCGAACCACCGTCCGTGTCTTCACCGGCAGCTTCATCGCCGCAAGGCGCAGGGCCTCGCGGGCAATGCTGTCGGCGACACCATCGATTTCGAACATGATACGGCCAGGCTTCACCTTGGCCGCCCAGCGGTCCACGGAACCCTTACCTTTACCCATCCGAACTTCGATCGGCTTTGCGGTGATCGGCGTGTCGGGGAAGATCCGGATCCAGACCCGGCCCTGACGCTTCATGTGACGCGTCATGGCACGACGGGCGGCTTCGATCTGACGCGCGGTGATGCGCTCAGGTTCGATGGCCTTCAGACCGTAGGAGCCGAAGTTCAGGGTCGAGCCGCCTTTGGCCTCACCCTTGATCCGGCCCTTGTGCATCTTGCGGAATTTTGTGCGCTTTGGTTGCAGCATCTCTTAAACTCCTCAGTTCCGGCCGCGGCCGCCACCGGCGCCTCGCGGTGCAGGACCTTCCTGCAACTCTTGCTGACGACGATCACGTGCGGACGGATCATGTTCCATGATCTCGCCTTTGAAGATCCAGACCTTGATGCCGATGATGCCGTAAGGCGTCATCGCTTCGGCCAGCGCATAGTCGATGTCGGCGCGCAGAGTATGGAGCGGCACGCGACCTTCGC